>DASVVF010000743.1:0-2729 GCA_036386695.1 Catenuloplanes sp.
CGGCGTCCACGACACCCTCACCGAAGGCACCGACGACACCCCCCAGACCTGACCCACCCCGCCCTGACCCCGGAAACCTGATCGATCTTGGTGGGAACCGGCCCCCGGGAGGGCCACTTCCCACCAAGATCCGGAAGATCCGACGGGCGGACGAGGGCGGGACGAGGTGGGCCGGGGCGGGGGCCCGGGCGGGTTAGGCGGGCGGGTTAGGCGACGAGGCCGGTGCGGAAGCCGGCGGCGACGGCGTGCGCCCGGTCCCGGGCGCCCAGCTTGCGGAACAGCCGCCGGGCGTGCGTCTTGACGGTGTCCTCCGACACGAACAGGTCCCGGCCGATCTCGGCGTTGCTCTTGCCGTCGGCCATGCCGCGCAGCACCTGCAGCTCGCGTTCGGTGAGCGCGAGCCGCCGGCCAGCCGGCTGACCGAGGGTCGCCGGCAGGCCGGCACCGCCGGGGCGGGCGCCGGCCCGTCCGGTGGGATCCCCGTCGCCGGTGTCGATGGCGTCGCCGCGCTGAGCGGGCACCATCGCCGGGTGCGCCGAGATGCCCGGCTGACCGTTGCCCAGACCGGCACCGGTGGGGCCGGTGTCGTGGCGGGTCAACGCGGGACGGGTCCCGGCGACGGCGCTCCTCGCCATGCCGCCGGCGACGGTCGCCGGCTGCCCCGGACCGGCGGCGGACGACGGCCGGGCCGGCATACACAGCAGCAGTAGCGCCTTGGCGACCACGCTGACCAGGTCGTGCTCGGCGCCGCGGATGACGCCCCGCGCTCCGGCGGCGACGGTGGCGGCGGCCACCCGGGGGTCCTCGGCGCCGAAGAGCACGAGGAGTGCCCCCGGTGAGCGGGCCAGCACCCGGCGGGTGAAGCCGACGCTGTCGGGCCGGGTCACCGCGGTGTCGGCGAGGACGACCTCGGCCGGCTTCTCGGCCAGTCGCAGCATCGCCTCGGTTTCGGTCACCGCCGTCCGCACGATTCCGGTCATGCCGAGCCGGGCTGCCGTGGACGCGACGGTCTGGGCGGCCAGCGGGGTCCGGACACAGACGAGGACGGTACGCACAGTGATCCCTCCTTCTCTCGAAAGAGAAGACCACGGGGGGTTGTCGTTATGACGCGCTTTCGAGGGAAACAAGTGGAAAAATCCAGACACTTTGCCGCGCCGATGCGATACAGCGCGGGATCAGATCGATTCGTCACGTGTGAGTCGGCAGAGCCCGGGGTACACGGGCGGCAGGTCGGAACTGGTGGGCCGCGTAGCCCATCGCCGGAGTCCGGCTTCTCGCGACGAGTCTCCGCGGTGCCGCGCGGAAGGAGGGTCTTGATGTCGAACGTACGCAGACTGCCTGGTCCCATCGCCGACCTGTGGGACTGGCAGCGACTCGGCCTATGCAGAGGGCGCGACAGCGCCCAGTTCTTCCACCCCGACGGCGAGCGGGGCTCGTCACGTAACCGCCGTGAGGCAAAGGCCAAATCCATCTGCGGAGCATGCCCGGTACGTGCCGAGTGTGCGGCGCACGCGTTGTCCGTTCGCGAGCCCTACGGGGTGTGGGGCGGCTTCAGTGAGGCCGAACGGCTGCGACTACTGGCCGTCGGTTGGGAAGATCTGGCCGATCGACGGACCGGCCGGGTCGACCTGGGCCGGCTGGAGGCCCGATTGGGCCGCCCGCACAAGTCCACGGTGCCCGAGCAACGACGCGCCCCAGCAGCCTGACCCGCATTCCGACCCCACTCCGGCCCGAACGGACGGCGCGGTTTCCGGCGACGGAGGCCGCGTCCGCCCTGTCACCCGCCCGTCAGGCCACCTCGTCGTCACCGGCCCGTCAGGCCACCTCGACACGTACGGTGTGCCATCCGGTCGCCCCGTCCGGCTCGACGGGCGCCCGCTGCTCCGGCTGTACCTGACCGGTGGCGTCGGTCGCCCGGACCCGCAGGGTGTGCGACCCGGCCGTGGCGTTCCACTGCCACCGCCACTGCCGCCAGGTGTCGACCGACACGGTGCCCGCCAGCGTCGCCGCCTGCCACGGCCCGTCGTCCACACTGACCTGCACGCCGGCCACGCCGCGGCGTTGCGCCCAGGCCACCCCGGCCACGGTCACCGGGCCCGAGGTCAGCTGCCCCTCGGCGCGCGGGGTGTCGATCCGCGACTGCGTCTTGATCGGACCCTGGGCCGACCACCCACGGGGCACCCAGTACGCGTCGAAGTCCGCGAAACTGGTCAGCTCCAGTTCGACGATCCACTTGCACGCCGACACGTAGCCGTACAGCCCCGGCACCACCATCCGGACCGGGAACCCGTGCTTGATCGGCAGCGACTGGCCGTTCATCCCCACCGCCAACAGCGCGTCGCGCCCGTCGCGCAGCAGTGCGGTGGGCGTGCCGCAGGTCCAGCCGTCGACGGAACGCCCGACGACCTGGTCAGCGCCGTCCAACGGCTGGGCCTCGTCGAGCAGGTCCTTGATCCGTACCCCCAGCCAGCAGGCGTTGCCGATCAGGTCGCCACCCACCTCGTTGGACACGCACGCCAGGGTGATGTGCCGCTCCACCATCGGCCGGGCGAGCAGATCGGCGAAGCTCAACGTCATCGGGTTGCGTACCCGGCCGTGGATGCGCAACTGCCAGCCGGCGGGGTCCACCTGGGGGGTCACCAGGGCGGTGTCGATGCGGTAGAAGTTGTCGTTGCCGGTGACGAACGGCGTCAGCCGGGGTACCGCCAACTCGGCGTCGGCCGGCACCG
>DASVVF010000744.1:0-4001 GCA_036386695.1 Catenuloplanes sp.
CCGCGACCGGCGCGACCGGCTCGTCGAACTGCGTCCGGTACAACTCCTCGTACCGGCCGCCGGCGGCGAGGAGCTGGGCGTGCGTACCGCGCTCGACGACCCGCCCGTCCTCGATCACGAGAATGAGATCAGCCGCCCGGATCGTGGACAGCCGGTGCGCGATCACGACCGAGGTACGACCGGCCAGGGCCTCGCCCAGCGCCTCCTGGACGGCGGCCTCGGAGGTGGAATCCAGGTGGGCGGTCGCCTCGTCGAGGATCACCACCCGGGGGCGGGCCAGCAGCAGCCGCGCGATCGTCAACCGCTGCCGTTCGCCGCCGGAGAGCCGGTAGCCGCGCTCACCGACGACGGTGTCCAGGCCGTCGGGCAGCGTCGCGACCAGGTCATCCAGCCGGGCCCGACGCAGCACCTCCCAGATCTCGTCCTCGCTCGCCTCCGGCCGCGCCAGCAGCAGGTTGGCCCGGATCGACTCGTGGAACAGGTGCCCGTCCTGGGTGACCATCCCGAGCGTTTCGCGGATCGAGTCGGCGGACAGGTCCCGAACGTCCTGGTCGGACAGGCGTACGGCGCCGTCCTCCACGTCGTAGAGCCGGGTGGCCAACTGGGCGATGGTCGACTTGCCCGCCCCGGAGGACCCCACCAGGGCCACCATCTGGCCCGCCTCGACCCGGAACGAGACGTCGTGCAGCACCTCGACCCCACCCCGGGTGTCCAGCTGGGCGACCTCCTCCAGGGAGGCCAACGACACCTTGTCCGCCGACGGGTAGCCGAAGCGCACCCCGTCGAATTCCACCGACACCGGGCCCTCGGGCACCTTGCGGGCGTCCGGCTTCTCCGCGATCAGCGGCTGCAGATCGAGGATCTCGAACACCCGCTCGAAGCTGACCAGCGCGCTCATCACCTCCAGGCGGGCACTGGCCAGGGCGGTGAGCGGCGCGTACAGGCGGGTGAGCAGCAGGGCGAGCGCCACCACGGCGCCCGGCTCCAGTTGCCCGCGCAGCGCGTAGAAGCCCCCCAGCCCATACACCAGGGCCAGCGCCAACGCCGAGACGACGGTGAGCGCGGTGATGAAGACCGCCTGCAGCATGGCGGTGCGCACCCCGATGTCCCGCACCCGACTGGCCCGCATCGCGAACTCGGCGGACTCCTGCGCCGGGCGGCCGTACAGCTTGACCAGGGTGGCCCCGGGGGCGGAGAACCGCTCGGTCATCTGGGTGGTCATGGTGGAGTTGTGGTTCGCCGCCTCCCGCTGCAGGCTGGCCAGCCGCCGTCCCATCCGCCGCGCCGGCAGCACGAACACCGGCAGCAGGACCAACGCCAGCAGGGTGATCTTCCAGGAGATGCCGATCATCACCCCGAGGGTCAGCAGCAGCATCACCACGTTGCTGACCACCCCGGAGAGGGTGCCGCTGAACGCGCGCTGGGCGCCGATGACGTCATTGTTCAACCGGCTGACCAGGGCCCCGGTGCGGGTCCGGGTGAAGAACGCCACCGGCATCCGCTGCACGTGGTCGAAGACCGCCGTACGCAGGTCGAGGATCAGCCCTTCGCCCAGGCTCGCCGACAGCCACCGGTTCAGCAGGCCGAGGCCCGCCTCCACCAGCGCGATGACGGCGATGAGGCTGGCCAGGGCGATGACCAGGTCCGTCGAGCCGCCGGTGACGATCGCGTCGACCACCCGGCCGGCGAGCACCGGAGTGGCCACCGCCAGCACCGCCAGCACGACGCTGAGCAGCAGGAACAGCGACAACTGGCGGCGATGCGGTCGGACGAACGCGGCGATGCGCCGCAGGGTGGCCATCGAGAACTTGCGGCGGTCCTGTTGCGCGTTCATCGCGTGGTGCAGCGACATCCACGCGGTGACTTCCATGTCCATGGTGTTTTTCTCCAGGCTGGTGCACCCGTAGGCGGACGGGCGCGGACCGGGCACCGCCAAGCAGTGGACCCGGCGACCGAATTGAGGCTAAGACTTCAACCTTGATTCAGGTCAACCGGTTTACCGGCGGTCGCCCGGATGGCGGGCGGCCACCGACGGGGCTGCGGAGCGCGGCCGGGCGGGGGTGCTTGCTGGCGGATCCTATGCTCGGCATGCGACATCCTGGAGGACACTCGCGCAGGCCGGTCAGGTCCGGCTCGGTTGCTACTCGCGCTGGTCCCGGCCGCACCGCCCGCCGGGGGCCGGGGGCCGAGGGCGGGTGGTCAGCGGCCCCGGGACTGCCGGAACGCGCCCTTGGACGGGCGCATGTTCTTGGGGATCGCGCCCTTGGGCATCTGCGGTCGGGCCAGCAGCGCCTGCAGCCGGGTGTCCAGGGCGTTGACGTCCTTGCCGGTGAGGTTGCGCGGCAACTTCATCAGCGTCACTCGCAGCTTGCCGAGCGGCAACTGCCCCTCCTCGGGGCCGACCAGGTAGTCGTAGATCGGGGCGTTGCCGACGACCTTCGCCAGTCGGCGCTTCTCCGGACCGACGAGCCCGCGCACCCGCTGCGGGTTGCCCTCGGCGAGCAGGATCACGCCCGGGCGGCCGATGACCAGGTGCACCATGTCGGGCGGGTCGTTGGTGGTGGAGGCGACCGCGGGCCGGACCCGCCAATCGCCGCGCATCCCCTGGATGATCGAGGCGGCGGCGCCCGGCTGGCGCTCGATGGCCGCCAGCTGCGCCCGCTCGAACCGTCGGGTGAACGTGAACAGCAGCGCCAGCAGCGCCAGCATGATGCCGACCGGCAGATAGATCCAGCCCCAGAGGATGACGGCCAGGACGGTCAACGCCACCGGGATCAACACCGCGGCGGCGGCGAGCGGCGCGAACCACTTGTCCTGCTTGGCGGTGAACGAAAATGCCGTGCCGATCTGCTTGAGCTTCTGACCGAACGACAGCTTCTCCGGGGGCTTTGCCATGGCCAGGAGTGTAGTCGGGGCCGCCCACCGTGCCATCCACCGCCCGGCGGGCGTGACGCCCCCCGCGCCGCGGACCGGCCGACCGGATCGCCGCGGCGACCGACGTCCAGGTCAGGCGGTGGTGCGGGCGGCCAACGCCTGCTGGTAGAGCCGACCGGCCCGGTACGACGAGCGCACCAGCGGGCCGCTCATCACCCCGGCGAAGCCGATCTCCTCGGCTTCGCGGCCCAGCTCGACGAACTCCTCCGGCTTCACCCACCGCTCCACCGGGTGGTGCCGCGGGGTCGGTCGCAGGTACTGGGTGATGGTGATCAGCTCACAGCCGGCGGCCTGCAGATCGCGCAGCGCCTGCGACACCTCGGCCCGCTCCTCGCCCAGCCCCAGGATCAGATTGCTCTTGGTCACCAGCCCGGCCGACCGCGCCTGGGTGATGACATCGAGGGAACGTTCGTAGCGGAACGCCGGCCGGATCCGCTTGAAGATCCTGGGCACCGTCTCCACGTTGTGCGCCAGGACCTCCGGGACCGCACCGAAGACCTCGGCCAGCTGCACCGGGTCGGCGTTGAAGTCGGGGATCAACAGCTCGACACCGCACCCGGGCTGAAGCTTGTGGATCTGCCGCACCGTCTCGGCGTAGAGCCAGGCGCCGCCGTCGGGCAGGTCGTCGCGGGCCACCCCGGTCACCGTCGCGTAGCGCAGCCCCATCGTCGCCACCGACTCGCCGACCCGGCGCGGCTCGTCGGCGTCGAACTCGGCCGGTTTGCCGGTGTCGATCTGGCAGAAGTCGCACCGCCGGGTGCACTGGTCGCCGCCGATGAGGAAGGTGGCCTCGCGGTCCTCCCAACACTCGTAGATGTTGGGGCAGCCGGCCTCCTGGCAGACGGTGTGCAGGCCCTCGCGCTGCACAAGGCCGCGCATGTGGGTGTACTCCGGGCCCATCTTCGCCCTGACCTTGATCCACGGCGGCTTCCGCTCGATCGGCGTCTCGGCGTTGCGCGCCTCGATGCGCAACATGCGGCGGCCCTCGGGAGCAATAGTCACACTGTGAGATTACGCCTGGACGGGCCCCGGAACGGGCAGGGGCGACGAGGCTCACCCGTTACTTC
>DASVVF010000745.1:0-2523 GCA_036386695.1 Catenuloplanes sp.
ACCCCGGCAGGTGTACAAGGTGCCCGGGGTCCTCGCCGGCGGCGAGGGCGGCCTGCTCGGCCTGGCCGTCTCGCCGACCTACCCGCAGGACCGCTGGGTGTACGCGTACCACACGGCCAGCCGCGACAACCGGATCGTCCGGTTCCGCCTGGACGGTGGCCCCCCGGAGGTCATCTTCGACGGGATCAGCAGGGCGTCGTTCCACAACGGCGGGCGCATCGCGTTCGGCCCCGACGGGCTGCTGTACGCCGGCACCGGTGACGCCGGCGTTCGCGGCTCGTCCCAGGACCCGGCCGACCCGAACGGCAAGATCCTACGGCTCACCCCGGACGGCGACCCGGCGCCGGGCAACCCGACCGCCGGCTCCCCGGTTTTCAGCCTGGGGCACCGCAACGTGCAGGGGCTGGCCTGGGACAGCCAGCGTCGGCTGTACGCCACCGAGTTCGGGCAGAACCGGCTCGACGAGGTCAACCTGATCGAGCCCGGTCGCAACTACGGCTGGCCGCAGGTGGAGGGTCCCGGTACCGGCGGGGGCCGGTTCACCGCTCCCCTGGTCACCTGGTCCACCGCCGAGGCGTCCCCGTCCGGCGCCGCGATCGCCGGCGACACCCTGTACGTCGCGGCGTTGCGCGGCCAGCGGCTGTGGACCGTCCGGCTGCGCGACGGGCGGACCGAGCGGCCCCGGGCCGAACTGTCCAGACGGTACGGCCGGCTGCGCAGCGTCGCGGTCGCACCGGACGGGTCGCTGTGGGTGAGCACCTCCAACCGCGACGGCCGCGGCGACGTCCGCGCCGGCGACGACCGCCTGCTGCGCTTCCCGCTCGGCTGACCGGACGCCCGAAGCGGGAGGAGCGCCCGCACGCGCCGAAGGCGAACGTGAAAAGCTGTCCGCCGTGGATCGGCTGTCCCTCAATCGTTGCCCATGTTGCTTCTACCGAACCGGCTGCTCGACCTGCCCGGTCTGCTTCTGGACCGACGACGGGCAGGACGACAAGGACGCCGATGTGGTGCGCGGTGGCCCGAACGGCGAGCTGAGCCTGAACGACGCCCGGCTCAACTTCGCCCTGTACGGCGCCAGCCACCGCCGTTACGCCGACGTCGTACGCCCACCCCGGGTGGACGAGCGCGCCTGATCCCGGGGCCGTCCGCCGCCCCGGCGGGTGGCGCCGGGTCAGCGCAGCTTGTCGAGGGCCTCGGGGGTGAGCTCGTCCAGCCCGGTCACGACCAGGTCGGCCAGGGCGAGCGCGTCGGCGGCCGGCGGGTACGTGCCGTGCGGGATCGCCACCACCGCCAGGCCGGCGGCCGCCGCGGAGCGCAGTCCGTTGCTGGAGTCCTCGACGGCGGCGCACCGGTCGGCCGGCACGCCGAGGGCCCGGACGGCGGCCAGATAGACGTCCGGCGCCGGCTTGCCGGCGGGGACCTCCTCGGTCGACAGGGTCAGCTGGAAGGCGTCGGCGATGCCGGCGGTGGCCAGCACCTGATCGATCAGGATCCGCGCCGACGAGCTGGCCAGCGCCAACGGGTAGTGGGCCGCCAGGCGGCGGACCGCCGACACCGCGCCGGGGATCAGCGGCAGCGCACCCCGGTACCGTTGCGCCATCCTGGTCAGCACCTCGCGGGCCACCACGTCCGGCGGGTGGCCGACGCCGAGGTCCACGCTGAGGTACCGGGACCACTCGCCCGTACTCATCCCCATCAGGCGCTGCTGGCTGTCGGGCTGCCAGCTGCCGCCGGACTCGGCGACGTACCCGCGGCGCACCTGCTCCCAGACCGCCTCGGTGTCGATCAGAACACCGTCGAGGTCGAAGACGACCGCCTGGATCATGAGGGTGTCCTTCCGTCGCTGTCGCGGGGGCGGCGCCACCACCGCTGCCGGCGGAACCGCGGGCAGGTGGCGGCCCCGCACAGCGCGCAGTCGGTGCCGGCCCGGTAGTGCTGGTGGGTGGAGCGGGGGTGCCCACAGACGCAGCGGAGCTCCGGGGCGCTCACCCGGTCACCGGTGGTGGCCGGCCGGCGGCGGGGCGCGGCGACGTCCGGGACAGATCCACACCGGCAGCCTAGCGCCCGGCCGACCCACGCTGTCGCACCACGTCGGCGCGTCATTCGAGCGTCACGCTGCGCGATATTTCACCGCAACCCGCACGCTCCCTCACGCACGGTAGCCAGCTGCGGTTGTGACCTGGACCACATCTCGCGCCGGCCACCGGAAGCAAGTGGTCCCGGTGGGTCGATCATGCCGGACCACGCCCTGGAAGCCGGCGACGACCGGCCCGCCCCGCGATGTCGGTAACCCTTGGTGACGATGGGCCCGCTGAGACCAACGGGGTTCCCGCCGACTGACGGCCATCGATACCGCCGCCCGGCCTGACCGGATGGATCGGGCATACTCCCCTTTTCAGGCAGGGTCACCCAATGTCACGAATTGCTAGGTTTGCGGCTCGGCGCCACCAACGCCGACGGCCACCACCGGCCCCCACCTCTGACCGCCGGGCAGCACCCGAACAAGGGGAACCGACATGACAG
>DASVVF010000746.1:0-2734 GCA_036386695.1 Catenuloplanes sp.
CAGGCTCGGCCGCACCGGAGGCCGCCGCGACGCCCGGTGCCGGGACCGTCGACCGGCCGTGTCGGTGCCGTGGAGCCGTCGGGTCCGTGCCGTCGACCCCGTCGGGTCCGTGCCGTCGACCCGTCGGATCCGTGCCGTCGACCCCGTCGCTAGTCGGCGGCCGGCCCCGCCAACCGCCCCAACAGGTCCTCGTGCAGCCGGCCGTTGCTGGCCACGGCGTTGAGCCCGGTCAGCGCTGACCGGCCGCGCACGTCCGTGAAGGTGCCTCCGGCCTCGGTGACGATCGGGATCAGGGCGGCCAGGTCCCACAACGACAGCTCCGGCTCGACCATCGCGTCCACCGCTCCCTCGGCGACCAGCATGTAGCCGTAGAAGTCGCCGTACGCGCGGTTGCGCCAGGTCTGGCGGATGATGTCGAGCATCGGTTCGAGCCGGCCGCCCTCCTCCCAACCCCGCAGGTCGGAGAAGCAGAAGCTGGCGTCGGTCAACCGGCCCACCGCCGACACCCGGATCGGGGTGGCGTCGGCGGCGTCGCGCCCGGCGTACGCGCCGGTGCCGAGCGAGGCCCACCAGCGCCGACCCAGTGCCGGTGCCGAGACCAGCCCGACGACCGGCTCGCCGTCGTGCAGCAGGGCGATCAACGTCGCCCAGATCGGCACCCCGCGGACGAAGTTCTTGGTCCCGTCGATCGGGTCGACGACCCACTGCCGGGCACCGGAGCCGGCGGGCGCCGGTGACCCGCCGTACTCCTCGCCGAGAACCGCGTCGCCGGGTCGGCTGCCGGCCAGGGTCCGCCGGATCGCGGTCTCCACCGCCGTGTCGGCGTCGGAGACCGGGGTGAGATCCGGCTTCGCCGTCACCCGCAGGTCCAGCGCCCGGAACCGGGCCATCGAGATGGCGTCCGCGGCGTCGGCCAGCAGGTGGGCGAGGGACAGGTCGTCGGCATACCGGGCCATGGCCCAGAAACCTAGCGGATGCCGGTGCCCCCGACGCGGTACCGTGCCGCTCATGAGACCGGACACCCTGTGTGGTCTGCTGGCCGAGCCGGACCGGTTGGCGGTCTTCGCCGCCGTCGTGCTCGGGGCGGACGTTCCGTCGGAGGTGGCGGCCCGTACCGGCCTGCAGGCGCGGGTCGTGGAGGCGGCCGTGCGCCGGCTGCGGCGCGGCGGGCTGGTGGGCATCGTCCAGGGCCGGCTGATCGCCCGGACCACGGCGTTCAAGGAGGCGGTACGCGAGCACGGCACGGACGCGCCGCCCCCGCCGGACCTGGACCCGGACCGCGTCCGGGCGGCCGTCCTGCGGGCGTTCGTCCGCGACGGCCGGTTGGTGCGGGTGCCGGCGACCCGCAGCAAACGGCGGGTGGTGCTGGAGCACATCGTCACCCACTTCCTGCCCGGGGTGCGCTACCCGGAACGGGACGTGGACGCGGTGCTACGGGCCTGGCACGACGACCATGCCGCGCTGCGCCGGTACCTGGTCGACGAGGGGCTGATGGCCCGCGGCGGGGGCGAGTACTGGCGCACCGGCGGCTATTTCGATCCCACCGCCGGGTCGGCCTGAGCGTCGGGCCGGGTTGGTCGGCTCAGCGTCGGGCCGGGTCGGTCGGCTCACTCGAGGTCGCCGGCGCGCGACGCCAACAGCCGACGGTACGACGCCAGCCGGCGCGGGTCGGCGTTGCCGGCGGCCACCCAGGCGTCCAGCGTGCAGTCGTTGTCGGCCGGGGTGTGCTCACAGTTCGGCGGGCACTCCAGGGTGCCCTCGACCAGATCGGGAAAGCCGTGCAGCAGGCTGTTCGCCGAGACGTGGGCCAGCCCGAAGCTGCGGATGCCCGGGGTGTCGATGATCCAGCCGGGGTCGCGCCGGGACCGCCCCACCACCGGTAGCCGGAGCGCCACCGCGCTGGTCGAGGTGTGCCGGCCCTTGCCGATCGCGCTGACCACACCGACCGCCCGCAGCGCCTCCGGCACCAGCCGGTTGACCAGCGTCGACTTGCCCACCCCGGAATGCCCGACCATCACCGACACCTGGCCGGCCAGGGCCGCGCGCACCTCGGTGAGATCGCTGTCGGGTCGACACAGCACGTACGGCAGGTCCAGTTCGGCGTAGTAGCCGAGCACCGCCTCGGGCCCGGCCAGGTCGGCCTTCGTGAGGCAGAGCAGCGGCGTGATGCCGGCGTCGTACGCGGCCACCAGGCACCGGTCGATGAAGCCGGTACGGGCCGGCGGGTCGGCCAGCGCGCTGACGATGACCAGCTGGTCGGCGTTGGCGACGACCACCCGTTCCAGGCGGCCCTCGGCGGTGGTGTCGTCATCGTCGGCGGTGCGGCGCAGCACCGAGGTGCGTTCGGCGATGCGCACGATGCGGGCCAGCGCCCCGGCCGCGCCGGAGGTGTCACCGACCAGGGCGACCCGGTCACCGACCACGACCGACTTGCGCCCCAGCTCCCGGGCGCGCATCGCCGTGACCAGGTCCAGGTCCGCCGTCGCGGCGGCGCCCGGACCGGGCTCACGCACGCAGGTGTAGCGACCCCGGTCCACGGCGATCACGAAGCCGTCGACCGCGTCGTCGTGTCGCGGGCGGGTGCGGGTACGCGGCCGGGACGACCGCCCCGGGCGCACCCGCACGTCGTCCTCGTCGTACTCGCGCCGCTTCGCTGTCAGAACCGCCCCCTAGTCACCGGCCGCCACCGCCGACCATAGTGCGGGGGACTCCGGCGGCGTTTTCGAGGGGCCCG
>DASVVF010000747.1:0-4750 GCA_036386695.1 Catenuloplanes sp.
GTAGTAGAGCGTGCTGTTGCGGTTCGGGTCGATCGCCAGACGCTCGCCCATGCCGCGGCCCGGCATGTTGCCGCCGATCTTGAACGGTAGCGGGGTCACCTGCCAGGTCCTGCCCCGGTCGGCGGACCGGCCGATGGCCCCGTTGTTGGGATCCCACGAGTTGGTGTACATGCCGAGGGCGGCGTAGACCCGGTTCGGGTCGACCGGATCGCTGGCAATGCTCAGTACCCCGTTGTAGCCCCAGTTCTGCCTGCCGACCCAATCCAGCAGCGGAGTCCAGGACCGGGTGCTCTCATTCCACCGGTAGGCCCCGCCGATGTCGGTCCGGGCGTAGATGAGGTTCTTCTCGCCGCGGTTGAAGACGATGCCGGACACGAAGCCGCCACCGTCGATCCGGACGTTCTTCCAGGAGTACGGCTCCGAGGCGGCGGCCGACGCCGACCCGGAAGTGACGGCGGCCTGGGCCACCAGGGTCACCGCCGCCGCGGCGACGGCGGCGGTGAGAGCGCTGACAAGCTTTCTGGGCATGGGTGCGGGGGTCCTCTCGACAAGCGCGCTGACCAGCGTGTCGCCGGGCTCGCCGCCGCGGGAGGTGTGGACCGTCACGCCCCGCGTTCACCGCGGCCGCACAGCGAGAGTTGGGCTACGCGTTGCGGGAGGCTCTGCCCTGCGCTCCCGCACCGATTGCGTGGCTCCCGCACCGGTCCTGCTGCGAAGGCTCACACGCACAGTGATGTTTGTCAATATGTTTCAGTGGTATTCGTCAATGTCTCTTGGTCACCGGTGGGCGGCCGGAGCGGGCCCGGCACTCGCGTGCCGGGCCCGCGGTTCGCCGCTCGCGCGGCCGTACGGTGCTGCGTCAGGACAGCGTGCAGGCGACCGTCGGCGCACCAGCGCCGTTGGCCACGAACCCGAAGGTGGTGGAGCCGTTGGCAGCCAAGGCTCCGTTCCAATTCGCGTTGCGGACGGTCACCGTCGAACCACTCGTCGTCGACGCGCCGTTCCACAGGTTGTTGACGGCCGCTCCAGCCGGCAGCGTGAGCGTCGCCGTCCAGCCGGCCGCGGTGCTGGCGCCGTGGTTCATCACGGTGACCTCCCCCTGGAATCCACCGGCCCAGTCGCCCACCGCCCGGTACGCCGCCATGCACGACCCGGGGCCCGGGTTGCCCGGCTGCGGCTCGCTCGGCGCAGGGCTGCTGGGCGCAGGGCTGCTGGGAGCCGGATCGGTCGGCCCGGGCGTCGGCGGGGTGCCCCCACCCCGGATGCCGGTCACCTCGCCGCGTCCGCCGTCGAAGGCCACGTCGGAGCAGGCGAAGAAGTTCTCCTGGCTGTCCGAACGCACCCACCGCGAGTAGATGACGTGCCGGCCGCTCTTACCCGCCGGCAGCCTGCCGTTCCAGTAGTAGTGACCGTCGTTGGTGCCGGCGGCCCCGTTCTGCCCGGGGTTGGTGATCGTCAGGAACGGCTGGGCCTCCAGGTCACTCCAGGCCAGCGCCCGGGTCGGGCTCCAACTGTCGCGGGTGACGTAGAGATAGAAGGTGCCCGGGTGGGCCGCCCAGTTGCTGTACCGCCAGCTGAAGTCCCCGCCGGCGGTCAGGTGGGTGACGGGCCAATCGGTCCGGGCCAGGTTGTAGCCGGTGAAGCCCGGGTTGCCGCCGCTGCACAACTGGCCGTCGGGGATATAGCCGGTGGTGCGACCACCGGCGTCGGAACGCAGGACGCCGAACCAGTTGTAGAGGGAGTTCGCACCGCTCTGGCCGACCGCGGCGGCACAGGCGGCGTTGGTCGGCTTGATCTCGCCGTTGGCGGTCAGGGCATCGCGCCAGCACAGGAACGTGCGGCTGCCGGGCACCATCATCGTGCCGTGGGCCTCGGCGGCGGCGGGCGCGACGACGACCGCCAGGCCGGCGGCCAGCACAGCGGCGGCCGAGAAGGCCGCGGCCCTGCGGAAAAGCAACATGTCTGTCCCTTCGGGTACGGGGCCACCCCGCGGCGCTTGGCGCTCCGGCGGGGCGGAGAGGCGTTGACGGTGGGCGGCGTTACGGACACCGGTCGCGTCATCACGGTGTCCGGCGTCATTTCGGGGGCGCGTGCCACTCCAGCAACCCTCGGACCCGGCTTCCCTCCCCGACGCGTCAGCCCACGCGCCGGGCGAGTTATTGATATTCCACCACGCACGCTGACCCGCAGCAATAGCCAAGCTTCAATATGTTCCCCCCGGCGGTACACGGGAACGCCGTCGATCCGGTAGGTCGACGCCGACGCCGGCGTCGAGCCGGCCACCGGGCCCGCCGCCGACGGGACGCCCGGGGCCCAGGGCGGCCACGACGGCCACGGTGATCCACGACACGAATCCCGTGGCGGCCCGGTCGGGCGGCGTGACCATCGGGGGCATGTGTCCGACACGTCGGTATCTGGACACCTACTCCGGGGGTGTGCAACCGGCTGTCGGATGGCATGCTGTCGGCAGATCTGACGGGGCCGCCGGTCACGGCCTGTTGCAGCGACCGGACGCGGATGGGCAATGAGGGTGACAACAATGACGGGCGACCACGCGTCGCGGGCGGCGCCGTTACGGCCGGCCGACCCCCGACGCCTCGGCCGTTATGAGCTCATCGGCCGGCTCGGCGAGGGCGGCATGGGCACCGTCTACCTGGCCCGCGATGCCACCGGTCGGCTGGTCGCGGTGAAGATGATCCGCGCCGATCTGGCACCCGACCGCGAGTTCCGCCGCCGGTTCCGCAGCGAGGTCGACCGCGCCCGGCTGGTTCCGCCGTTCTGCACCGCGGAGGTGCTCGACGCCGACCCGGAGCACGAGCCGCCGTACCTGGTGGTGGAGTACGTCGACGGACCCAGCCTGGCCGCCGTCGTCGAGGACCAGGGGCCGCTCACCCCGGCGAACCTGCACGGCGTGGCGATCGGGGTGGCGACCGCGCTGACCGCCATCCACGGCGCCGGCGTGATCCACCGGGACCTCAAGCCGACCAATGTGCTGCTCGCGCCGGGCAGCCCGAAGGTGATCGACTTCGGGATCGCCCGGATGGTCACGCCGACCAGCGACCACACCGGTCACCAGATGATCGGCACGGTCGCGTACATGGCGCCGGAACGCTTCGAGTTCACCGGCGCGGAACTCACCTGCGCCACCGATGTCTTCGCCTGGGGGGCGGTCGTCGCCTACGCGGGCACCGGCCGTACGCCGTTCAGCGCGCAGAGTCCGCCCCTGGTCGCGATGCGCATCCTGACCGGTCCGCCGGACCTGACCGGCCTGGTGCCGCCGCTACGCGACCTGGTCGAGCGGGCCCTGGCCAAGGAGCCGCAAGCGCGTCCGAGCGCGCGGGAACTGCTCGACCTGCTGCTCACCACCGGACCGACCCGGACGCCGGCCCTCGCCGCGGCGCTCGCCGACCAGCCCGCGCTGCGGATCGCGGCACAGGAGGCGCAGGCCGCCACGGACCACGGCCACCCGGGCGGGGCGGACCCGTCGGCACCGCCGGACGCCGCCGACGGCTGCCCCCCGTCGGCCGGGTTGTCGGACGCGACCGGCGCGCGGGACGCCGCCCCGGGCGCACCGCCACCCGTCGACCCCGCCCCGGACACCCCCACCCCCACCCCCGACACATCGGCACCGCCGGACTCCCTCAGCGGCACATCGGCACCGTCGGATGCCATCGCGGAGGGCGCGTCCGGGTCGCGGGTCGCCGCCGGTGGCCCCACGCCGCCGGACGCCGGCTCCGCCGCGCCGACAACGGCGACGCCCGTCCGGGCGCGGGGCACCGCCGCCGGACCGGGACTACCCCTGGCCGGACCGGGAGCCGCGGGACGCGGAGCCCCCGGACCCGGGGCGACCTGGGGGACGGCCACCCGGCGGGCCGGGACGGCGCCGCCAGCCACCGGACGGGCCACGACCACGCCGCCAGCCACCGGACGCGCAGCGACCACGCCGCCAGCCATGGGACGGCCCGCGACAGCATCGGAAGCGGTCGGGTCCACCGGTGCGGACCCGACCGTGGCGATGGCGAAGTCGGCGGAACCCACAGCGGCGGAACCGACAGCGGTAGGACCGACAGCGGTGCGGACGCCGGACGCCGACGCGACGATCCGGATTCCGCTGCAACGCGAACCGTCATCCGAAGGGCCGACGGTCGCGATCCCCACCATGGCCCCGTCGTCCGCCGGGAAACGTTCCGCCGGACGGCGCCGTATCTGGAAGCGCCGCCTCGCCCTGGTCCTGGTGGTGGTGCTGTTCACGTCGCTCACGTTGATCGGCGCCATTTCCGGCGGTATCCCGTTCCTGCGCTCCCCCGGGATCCTGCCCACCGACAAGCCCGCCCGGGTGTGGCAGCAGACGGTCGTGCAGGACGCCCTCACCTCGGGCCGCCAGTGGACACCGAGGACGGACCGGCGCAACCAGGCCACCTGCACCCCGGCGGACAGGCCGGTGGATTCCGGGCTGCTCGTCGAGCTGCAGAAGGTCGGGTTGTACCGGTGCCCCGGACCCATCAACCTGCTCGGCGACTTCACCATGAGCGTCGACGTGCAGTTGATGACCCCGAGAAGTTGCGCGGGGGTGTGGTTCCGCTACGCCCAGATGGCCGGGTACGTGCTGCGGGTCTGTGAGGACGGCTACTACCTCAACACCCACGGTGTGCCGGCGTCGACCGATGTCCACACCGTGCGCACCATGGTTTTCGACCAGCCGGCGGTGCCGAAGCAGACCATCCGCGTCGGCATCACCGTGGAGGGTGAC
>DASVVF010000748.1:0-3141 GCA_036386695.1 Catenuloplanes sp.
TACGCCGCAACGACGAGAACACGTCCTCGACGTACACCTTCAGCTCCGCGTCCAGCCGCAGCAACTCCTGGACATCCACCATGCTCGAACCAACGACCCAACCACGAAACGGTTTCTAGATCATGACGAAGCACTACTAGGTTGGCCACGAGGTCTCCGACGAGCGCGGGCAGTATCAGCCCCAGCGGCGCGGTCGCCAGCAGCGGCCACACGCCGGCCAAGCTTGCGTCCTCGTGCGCAACGAGAGCGAGGTCGGCAATGAAGAATGCCAGGGACGCGCTGACCACCAGGACGTAGCCGCCGACGACGGGACCGGCCCAGCGAGCGTTCGCATGCCCGGCAGCCACCGGGGTGCCGGGCGCACGGCCGCCAAAGGGTGGACGCAACCGCCTCATGCTTGTCAGCATCCGGCACGCGACGTGCCCATCATGCAGGTTTGGCGGACGCTCGCCGACTGTGTGGCGCGGGCGGTCGCGCCGGGGTGCAGGCACGCCCGCACCCGGCGCGACCGGGGCGCTAACTGGCAGCCGACGCCGCGTGCCGCGAGCGACCACGCCGCTGCTGCGGCGGCGGCCCGCCGAACTCGGCCGTGCGCTGGCGGCGCGTCGAGAGCAGGATGCCCACCGCCACCAGGACCAGGCCGAGCACCGCGAGCGCGATCGGCGCGTACACGCCCACCAGCATCAGCCGCTGCCGGTTGGACCCGGCCGTCTCCGCCGCCTGGCGGATGGAGTCATCGGTGTACGTGAAGTCCGCGTCGAGGATCGTCACCGTCCGGCCGTCGGCCGCTACCAGCGACTTCTTCTGCTGCTCCCGCACCTTGATGAACTGGCCGGTGGTCGGCTCCACCCACACCGACCGGGTGTTGTCGTAACGGACCTCGCCGCCCGTCGCGCCCGGCATCAACTGGCCTACCAGCAACCCCAGCCGGTCGGCCGGCACCTCCTGCTTGGCGTTGCGGATCTCCTGGGTGAACTGGTAGGTCTCCAGCCCTTCGATCTGCTCGCTCTTCACGAAGTTCGCGGGCCCGACCTCGTTGATGTCGCGGTCGAAGATCTGGTACGTCTTCTGCTCGGTGCCGAACGGGAACTTGTAGATCTGACCCGCGTACTTGACGTTCTGCCGGTTGTTCCCGGTGTCCAGCCAGTGCTTGTCCCACTGCTCAGCGGCGGCCGTCCGCCGGTTGAGCGCCAGCGAGGTGCTGTACGCGCTGATCCGCACCTTGTCGTCGGTGCGCACGACCTCCTGGCCGACCAGCCACACCACGGCGTTGCCGTCGAGCGGGCCTTCGAGGTCGGCGGTCGCCTTCGCGTCCGGCTGCACGGTCACCGTGGAGCGCAGCGTGCCGGTGTTGACCTTCGCGGCTCCGTTGGCGATCTGCAGGAAGGTCGCGTTGGGCGCCTCCGCCACCGACTGGGTGAGCTTCAGGTCGTACGGCAGGCGCTCTACTGTGGGCGCCACAACGAAGGCCAGGCCGCCGGCGAAAACGAACGCCAGGACGCCCAGGCCGAACAGCACGGCGCCGAGGACGCGGGACCTCATAGTGCCTCCACCAGGTGAGCAACGAGTGCCGGCAAGCGTTCCGCTTGCCGGATGGCGCGAAGGTTACTACTGAGTCACATCCGAAAGCGAGGCCTGGACGGCATCAACCTTGGTAGTTGTCGGTTCGGGCTGTCCCGTGCGCCGCAGCACGAAGGTGAAGTTCCACGTCAGCGACTCCCGTAGTCCCGGCACCCGGGCGAGGAAGTGCGCCCACCTCGGGTGGTAGCGCGGCAGGACATCGACCACGGAAACCGCACCGGTCCGGCGGGCGGCCCGCACCCAGCGCATCGCCCGCGCCGCGCTGACTGGGAACAGCGTCTCCCGGAAACGGTTCTTCGGCTCGCGCCCGGTCCGCCGCAGGTAGCGTTGTCGGGCCCGGTCGCCGCCGAGCAGGTGCCAGGGCGCGGTCTCGTGCCCGCCCCACGGCGACAGCCACGGGGTGAACGACACGAAGATCGTGCCGCCCGGACGGGTCACCCGCAGCATCTCGTCGAGCATCGCCTCCGGCGTGGCGACGTGCTCCAGCACGTTCGACGAGTAGCAGACGTCGACGGCGCCGGACCGGATCGGCAGGGCGGTGCCGCTGCCGCGCACCATGCCGGTCACGGCGGCGCCGACGGCGGCGAAGTCGCCGACGCCCGGGTCGATGCCGAGGTACGTCGCGCCGGCCTGCCGGAACTCGGCCGCGAAGTAGCCCGGGCCGCCGCCCACATCGAGCACCAGGGCGCCGGAGAGATCCACGTAGGCCCGCAGCTGGCGCACCGAATCGGCGGCGAGCAGCGAGTAGAACCGGTCCGGGTCGGTCTGCTCGACGAGGAACGCGCGGAACAGCGCGACGGACCGGCGCAGGGTCGCCCGGTGCGGATCGGCACCCGGATCGGCGACCGACTCGTCCGGCGGCACAAACTCGGGCGGCACCGGCTCGGGCGGGCGGCCGGCCGCGGGTGCGATGGTCGCCGCGACGCTGAGGACCGCCGCCAGCATGGCCGCCTGCACCACCGCGCCGTACGCCCACTCCTGCCCGTGGCCGAGCACGCGCCCGACGACCGCGACCGCGATGCCGCTCGCGGCGCACCCGAAGGCGATGCCGGGCAGCGCGCCCGGGCGTAGCTGCCGCACGATGAGCGCGGCCAGCAGCAGTGCGGCACCCGGCATGCCGCCGAGCGCCACCGCCAGCGTCATCAGCGGCACCACCACCCACCAGCCCGCGCCCGGGATGGCCCGCAGGACGCGGGCCAGCGGCCTGGCGACCGGCGGCCGGCGCCGCCGCGCCGGCACGAGCGCCGCCAGCCCGACGACGAGCACCAACCCGGCCCCGGCCGTCAGCCCGGTCCGGTACGGTCCGTCCGGCGTGAAGCGCAGCGTCACCGTGCCGCCCGCACCGGCCGGGACCACGAACGCCTGCTGCCACCCGTCCACCCGCACGGCGCGCAGCGGCTGGCCGCCCAGGGCGGCGGTCCAGCCGGCGTTGAGGTTCTCCGGGACCACGAGCAGGGCCGCCGCGCCGGCGCCTACGGTGACCCGGCGTTCGGTCGGGTCCCACCGCGCGACCTGCACCGCCCGCGAACGCACGCCCGGCGGCCCGGCCGGTGCGCCGTC
>DASVVF010000749.1:0-2030 GCA_036386695.1 Catenuloplanes sp.
CGCGTTCGACGACGGGTCCGAGGTGGTGGTGGCGGCGATCAGTGGAACCGCCGGGGTGGGCAAGACCGCACTGGCGGTGCACTGGGCACACGCGGTCGCTGACCGGTTCCCCGATGGACAGATCTACGTCAACCTGCGCGGGTTCGACCCGGCGGGCGCGGTGGTGACGCCGGCCGAGGCGATCCGCGGATTCCTCGACGCCCTCGGCGCACCGCCGGAACGGGTCCCCGCCGATCTCGACCGCCAGAGCGCGCTCTACCGCACCCTGCTCGCCGGCCGGCGGATGTTGATCCTGCTGGACAACGCCCGCGACACCGGCCACGCCCGGCCGCTGCTGCCCGGCACCGCCGGGTGCCTGGTGCTGGTGACCAGCCGGCACCTGCTCTCCGGCCTGATCGCCGACGGAGCGCACCCGATCGAGTTGGACCTGCTCAGCACCGCCGAGGCCAGACAGCTGCTGAGCCGCCGACTCGGCGCGGACCGGGTCGCGGCCGAATCGGCGGCGGTTGACAAGATCATCGCCCGGTGCGTCCGGCTGCCGCTCGCGCTGGCCGTCGCGACCGCCCGCGCGGCCACCCGGGCGCGGTGGGGCCTGGCATCGCTGGCCGCGGAACTCGACGACGTCCGCCGCCGGCTCGACACGCTGGTCGGCGACGATCCGGCCACCGATCTGCGAGCGGTGTTCTCCTGGTCGTACCGCTGCCTGAGCCCGGCGGCGGCGCGGCTGTTCCGGTTGCTCAGCCTGCACCCCGGTCCCGACACGTCCGGGCCGGCGGCGGCCAGCCTGGCGGCGGTGCCGCTGGCCGAGCTGCTGCCGGCGGTCGCCGAACTCGCGGATGCCCACCTGCTCGTCGAGCATCAACCCGGGCGGTACGCCTGCCACGACCTGTTGCGCGCCTACGCCGCTGAGCAGGTCGAGGCGACCGAGACCGGCGACGTGCGCGACGCCGCCGTCGGCCGGATGCTGGACCACTACCTGCACACCGCGCACGCCGGCAATCAGCTGATGAACCGGGCCCGGGAGCGCCTGACGGTGGCCGCGGTCGGCCCGGGCGTGGTGCCGGAACAGCTCACCGAGGCGGAGCAGGCCCGGGACTGGTTCCGGGCCGAGCACCGGGTGCTGCTGGGCGCCGTCGAGCAGGCCGCCGCCACCGGTCACGACGTCCATGCCTGGCAGCTGGCCTGGACGCTGTGGACGTTCCTGGAATGGCGTGGCCATTGGCATGAATGGGCCACCACCGGCCGTACCGCGCTGGACGCGGCGCAGCGGCTGGCCGACCCGGTCGCCGAGGCGACCGCTCATCGCTTTCTCGCCAACGCCGCCACCCGACTGGGCCGCTTCGACGATGCCCGGACCCACCTGCGGCACGCGCTCGATCTGTACCGGCGGGTCGGCGACCAGTCCGGGCAGGCCCGGGTGCACGTCAACATCAGTAGCCTGTGGGAGCGTCAGGGCCGGCATCCGGAGGCGCTGCATCACAACAGGCAGGCGCTCGACCTGTTCCGGACCACCGGCTACAAGCCGGGCCTGGCCGTCGTACTGAACAACATCGGTTGGCTGTACGCACACCTCGGCGATCATCAGCAGAGCCTCGAGCACTGTAGGGAGGCCGTCGTGCTGCAGCAGGCGCTCGGCAACCAGCACGGCGAGGCGAGCGCCTGGGACAGCCTGGGCTATGCCCGGCACCGCCTCGGGCAGTACGGCGAGGCGCTGGCCTGTTTCCACCGGGCGACCGAGATGTACCGCGACATCGGCGACCACTACCGGGTCGCCGACACGCTCGTCCACCTGGCCGACACCCACCTGGCCATGGGCGACCCGCAGGCGGCCGGGGACGCCCGGCGGGAGGCGCTGAGCCTGCTCGATTCCCTGAACCATCCCGGCGCCGCCGAGCTGCGGGCCAGGCTGATGCCGCCCACCCCACCCCGGCAGCGCCGCGGGTAGACCCACCGGCCGCACGACGCCGTTACGCGAGCGCCTCCAGGTCGACGACCTGAGCGTCCGCCGGTGCCTTGATCTCCGGGAAGGC
>DASVVF010000750.1:0-3258 GCA_036386695.1 Catenuloplanes sp.
TACGCCGCCTGCACCGTGACGCCGAGCGCGGACGTCGAGGGCTCCGAGGGGCTGTCCACCACCAGCCTGACCACCGCGGACCAGTGGGGCAACGTGGTCGCCTACACGCTGACGATCGAGTCCACCGGCGGCAACGGCATCGTCGTCCCCGGTTGGGGCTTCCTGCTCAACAACGAGCTGACCGACTTCAACTTCATCCCCACCCAGGGTGCCGGCGTGGCCGACCCGAACCTGCCGGCACCGGGCAAGCGCCCGCGCAGTTCGATGTCGCCGACGATCGTGCTGGCCGACGGGCGGCCGTTCCTGGCCCTGGGCTCACCGGGCGGCTCCACGATCATCACCACCGTGCTGCAGATCCTGGTCAACCGGATCGACCTCGGGATGAGCCTGCCGCAGGCGGTGGCGGCCCCCCGGGCCACCCAACGCAACACCGCGGAGGTCCAGGTCGAGCCGGCGTTCCGGGCGACGTACGGCCCGCGGCTCACCGCACTGGGGCACCGCCTGGCGCCCACCGACACGGCGGAGATCGGCGCCGCGACGGCCATCGAGTTCCGCTCCCGCGGCCGCCTCATCGCCGCCGCCGAACCCACCCGCCGCGGTGGCGGCGCAGCCGCGGTGGTTGCCCCCCGGTAGCCCGCCGATCCTGGTGGGAAGCGGCCCCGCCGCAGGGCCACTTCCCACCGGGATCCAGGTGCTCAGATTTTGCGGGCCAGGGTCAGGCCGTCGCCGAAGAGCAGCATCACGGCCTCGACGCGGGGGTCGTTGACGACCTCGTCGTTGAAGGCGATCAGGGCGGCGGTGTCGGCGTCGCCCGGCGCGGCGCTGTGCAGCACCCGCCCCTTCCACAGCACGTTGTCCACGATGATCAGCCCGCCGGGGCGCATCCGGGGCACGATCTCCGCCCAGTAGGTGGCGTAGCCGGTCTTGTCGGCGTCGATGAACGCCAGGTCGAACTGTTCCTCGGCCGGCAGCGCGGCGAGCGCGGGCGCCGCCGGGCCGAGCCGCAGCTCGATCTTGTCCGAGACGCCGGCGCGCTGCCAGAACTCCCGCGCCACGGCGGTGTACTCGGCGGACAGGTCCAGGCACAACAGCCGACCATCGGCCGGCATCGCCCGGGCCACAGCCAGCGAGGACAGCCCGGTGAAGGTCCCCACCTCCACCGCCCGGCGGGCGCCGGCCAGCCCGGCCAGCATCCCCAGCAGGGTCGCCTGCTCCGCGGTGACCTGCATTCTGGCCTCGTCACCGAAGCGTTCGCGGGTCACCCGGTTCAGCTCGGTCACCAGGTCGTCCGGCGCGGTGGTGTGGGCGGTCGTGTAGCGGTACAACTCGTCGTCGAACAGTTGCGCGGTCTTGGTCACAGCCATGGTGATGACCTTAGTGGCGTCGCCCCGGCGTGCTGCCCGCCGAGGTCGGCCCGCCCCCCGCTTCAGCGGGGGGTCAGCGGCAGTCGTACCACGATGCGGGTGCCGGGTCTGTCCAGTTCGGCCAGGGCGATGGTGCCGTGGTGGCGCTCGACGACGGCCCGGGCCAGCGCCAGCCCCAACCCGGTGCCCGGGATCGCCCGGTCCCGCGCCCGGGTGGTCCGGTACAGCCGCGAGAAGAGCTGATGGCGTTCCTCCGGGGGGATGCCGATGCCGGTGTCGGTCACGGTCAGCTCGGCGGCGGTGCTGTCGATCGAACGCAGCACGACGTCGACGTGACCACCGTCCGGGCTGTACTTGATGGCGTTGCCCAGCAGGTTGTCCACCACCTGGCGCAGCCGGTGCCCGTCACCGGGCACGACGAGCCGCTCGGGCAGGTCGGTGCCCAGGGTGAGCGGGACGGTCCGCAGCGCCGGCTGCACCGCGTGCACGGCGTCCCGCACGACCGTGGCGAGGTCGCACGGTGCGGCGTCGATGGGGGCGTGCCCGGTGTCCAGGGCGGCGAGCTCCAGCAGGTCGTCGATGATCTGCCGCAGGTTGTTGGTGTTGCGCTCGATCACCTCCAGCAGCCCCGGCCCGTGCTCGGCCAGGGTGCTGGCGTCGGCCTCGCGCAACAGCCCGGTGTACGCGGCGATCGAGGTCAGTGGGGTACGCAGTTCGTGGCCGATCAGCGCCAGGTACTCGTCCTTGGACCGGGCCAGCTGCAGTTGCAGCTGCTCGACCTGGCGGTGCTCGAGGAACTGCCCGACGTGGGCGGCGATGCCGGACAGGACGGTGACCACCGCGTCGGCGGGATCCTCGGTCACGTCGGCGAAGAAGGTGAGCACGCCGAGGGTGTCGTGGCCGCTGCGCACCGGGATGGCCAGCGCGGTGTGCAACCGGGAGGTCAGCGCCGCCTGCGCGGAGATCAGGCTCTGCGGGTCGCCGATGTCCCGGATCCACAGGGCCTTGCCGGCCTGCCAGGCCCGGCCGGCCAGACCGGTGCCGTAGCCCAGCGTCGCCGGCACGAGCATGTCACCGGAGCGACCGGGCGCGCTCCACCGGGCCGTCGGGCGCAACAGTTCCGTGGTGGGGTCCACCAGCCACAGCTCGGCGTGGGCCCAGCCCAGCGTGCTGACAACGGCCTCCAGCACGCGCGGGCCGGCCTGCTCCGCGCTGGTGGACTCCGCCAGGGCGGTGGTCACCGCCAGCTCGCAGGTGCGGAACCGGTCGGTGCGGCGCCGCTCGGTGACATCCTCGGCGGCCACCACCGCCCCCAACGGCTCACCGTCCGCGCCGGTGATCTGCTGGCCGCCCACCAGGTACACCCGGGGCTGGGCGCCGCGACGGTGTACCACGAACTCGTCGTCGCGGATCCGTTCGCCGCGCAGGGCCCGCTGCAGCGGGAGTTCCTCGAAGGCCACCGGTCGGCCGTCGGGGTGGTACAACCCCTTGCGGACCACCGGGTCGCTGAGCTGCAGCCGGTCGCGCAGCCCCGGATGGATGCTCAGCATCCGGGCGTTGGCCAGCACCACCCGGCCGGCCGCGTCGCACGCCGTCACGCCGTCGTGCAGGCTGTCCAGGACCGCGTCGAGGAACCGGCGCTGCCGGTCGGCCTGCTGGCGGGCCAGCTGTTCGGCGACGAACGAGGCGCAGACCTTGGCGGCCTGCTCGACGGCGGCCAGTTGCCGGTCGGTCCACGGCCGGCTCTCGGTGTCGAGCACGCAGCAGACCCCGACCGCGTTGCCGTGCCCGTCGGTCACCGGGTAACCGGCGTAGGCGCGGGCGCCGGCCTGGCGTGCCGGTGCGTCGCCGGGCACCCGGGGGTCCCGCTGGAGATCGGTCACCACGAGGGGTA
>DASVVF010000751.1:0-8117 GCA_036386695.1 Catenuloplanes sp.
GGTGGCGGCGTCCGGGCCGGTGGCGGCGTCCGGGCCGGTGGCGGCGTCCGGGTCGGCGGGTGTGGGGGAGGGTCCCGGGACGGCGGCCGTCAGCGGGTCCAGGCGCCGGCCCGCATCACCCGGGTGACCCGCAGGTCGGAATCCAGCACGACCAGGT
Organism: Catenuloplanes sp.; assembly: GCA_036386695.1. Taxonomy (GTDB): domain Bacteria; phylum Actinomycetota; class Actinomycetes; order Mycobacteriales; family Micromonosporaceae; genus DASVVF01. The sequence continues at coordinate 158 of DASVVF010000751.1, forward strand.
CGGCGCGGCGGCCGGGGGTGAGCGCACCGAGCCGGTCGCCGAGGCCGAGCACCCGGGCCGGGGTGCTGGCCGCCATCCGGCAGGCGTCCACCATGGACAGCCCGGCGGCGGTCGCCCGGCGCAGCGCGGCGTCCATCGTCAGCGTGCTGCCGGCCAGTGAACCGTCGCGGGCCAGCCGGGCCACCCCGGCCGTCACCACCACCGGCTGACCGCCGAGTTCGTACCCGCCGTCCGGCATGCCGGCCGCCGCCATCGCGTCGGTCACCAGGGCGACGCGCCCCGGCCCGGCCACGGCGGCGGCGAAGGCGAGCATGCCGTCGTGCAGGTGCACACCGTCCGGGATCAACTCGCACACGACGCCGGGCGAGGCGAGCAGCGCCGGCACCGGGCCGGGCGCCCGGTGGTGCACCGGGCGCATCCCGTTGAACAGGTGGGTCGCGACGGTGGCGCCGGCCGCCACCGCCGCCAGAGTCTGCTCGTACGTGGCGTCGGTGTGCCCGACGGCGGCAAGCACGCCGCGCCCGGCCAGCAGCCGGATCGCCGCCGGGGCGCTGGACAGTTCCGGCGCGATGGTCACCATCCGGACCACCCCGGGGGCGAGAAGCGCGTGCAGCTCGTCGAGGGACGGGTCGCGCAGCCGGTCCGGGTGCTGAGCCCCACACCGGGCCGGCGCCAGGTACGGGCCCTCCAGGTGGACGCCGGCGAGCAGCCCCCGGGCGACCAGCGGGACCAGGCCGGCCACCGCCGCTGCGGTCGCCTCCGGTGCCGCGCTGACCAGGCTGGCCAGCAGCGTCGTCGTACCGTGGGTGAGGTGGAAGGCGGCGGCGGCCTCGGCCGTCTCGGGCTCCCCGGAGCCGAAGGTGTGTCCCCCGCCGCCGTGGTTGTGCAGGTCGACGAAGCCGGGCACGACCCACGACCCGTCGCCGGATGGGCCGGGTTCGATGTCGGTGATCGTCTCCCCGGCCACCCGGAGCTGGCCGGGAACCACCCCGGTCGGCGTGACGATGCGCCCGGAAACCCGCATTCCGCCCTCGCAATCCTGGGTTCGCGCAGCTGTCGGTTTTGCTTTAGGCCGTTTCGAGCATTAAGGTGCGCGCAATCATCACGGTACGTGCAGGCGGGGGTCGCGGTGGACCGGTACGCGCGCTGGAACGCTCTGCTGGAGCTGCTCACTGAGAGCGGCCGGGTCAGCGTCGAGGACGCGGCCGCCCGGCTGGACGTCTCGCAGGCCACCATCCGCCGGGACTTCGACCAGCTCGCCCAGCAGCAGATGATCACCCGTACCCGGGGCGGTGCGGTCGCCAACGGCGTCTCCTACGATTTGCCGCTGCGCTACAAGACCGCCCGGCATTCGGCCGAGAAGCAGCGCATCGGCGCGGCCGCCGCCGACCTGGTCGCACCGGGCCAGGTGGTCGGCCTCAACGGCGGTACGACGATGACCGAGGTCGCCCGGGCCCTGGCGGTGCGCCCGGACCTGAGTGGCGGCGGCGACGGCGCGCAGCTGACCGTCGTCACCAACGCCCTCAACATCGCCAACGAACTCCTCGTCCGGTCCAGGATGAAGGTGGTCGTCGCCGGCGGGGTGGTCCGGCCGCAGTCCTTCGAGCTGGTCGGGCCGTTGGGCGGGGCGCTGCTCGGCGAGGTCACCCTGGACGTGGCGTTGCTCGGCGTGGACGCCATCGACGTGGAACTGGGCGCCGCCGCCCACCACGAGGGGGAGGCGGCGATGACGGCGCTGATGGTCGCCCGGGCCCGGCGCGTGGTGATCATCGCCGACTCCTCCAAATTGGGTGGCCATGCGTTCGCCCGGGTCTGCCCGATCGAGCGGGTCGGCACCCTGATCACCGACTCGGGCGCGGATCCGCGGCTCGTCGAGGGGTTCCGCGCCGCCGGCGTTCAGGTCATCTGCGCCTGACTGACTACGTACCGTTTCCGAGCCACCGGCTTCTTCCGAGCGGTCGGGGTTGCGTGGTCCACGTATGGTGGCCGTCACCACTCTCACCACGGGGAGGCCACGGTTGGCTGCGGTCCTGGAAATATCCGCGCTACGCAAGACGTATCGCACCCGCCGTGGCGAGCGCCAGGCCCTGGACGGCTTCGACATGACGGTCGAGCAGGGCCAGGTGCACGGCTTCCTCGGACCCAACGGCAGCGGCAAGACAACTACGCTGCGTACGCTGCTCGGCCTGATCCGGCCCAACAGCGGTCGGATGGTCATCCTCGGCCAGGAGGTGCCGGCCGCGCTGCCGACCGTCGCCCGCCAGGTCGGCGCGATCGTCGAGAGTCCACAGTTCTTCCCGCACTTCACGGCGCACGACACCCTGTCGTTGCTGGCCGACGCCGGCGGCGTGCCGCAGCGCCGGGTGGCCGAGGTGTTGAACCAGGTCGGCCTGCGTGAGCGGGCCAACGACCGGGTGAAGACGTACTCCCTGGGCATGAAGCAGCGCCTGGCGGTCGCCTCCGCGCTGTTGAAGAACCCGAAGTTGCTGATCCTGGACGAGCCCGCCAACGGGCTGGACCCGGGCGGCATCCGGGAGATGCGTGCCCTGATGGGGGAACTGGCCGCGTCCGGTATGACGGTGGTGCTCTCCAGTCATATCCTCGGCGAGGTCCAACAGATCTGCGACTCCGTGACGATCATCTCCCGGGGACGCCGGGTGACCCACGGCCCGGTGGCGCAGGTGCTGGCCGAGCACGCGTCAGCGCTGGTACGGGTGCGGGTGGAGACCCCGGCTGATCTGCCCTACGCCGCTCAGGTGCTCTCCGCCGCCGGTGCGCAGGTGACCCTCAACGGGGACCACCTGCTGGTCGCGGCCGCCGACCGACCGGCGCTGATCACCAGAACGCTGGCCGCTCACGACGTCTACGTCAGCGAGCTGGGTGTCCAGAGCGTGGACCTGGAGAGTGTCTTCCTGGAGTTGACCGGCACCGCCCCGGTGTCCGGCCACAACCGCCAGGTGGACCAGTCGGTGCTGGTACCGCCCGGGCCGGGCGCCGGGCCCGTGGACGCCAACACGGCGGAGCAGAGGTGGGGTCGATGAGCCTGGTACGCGCGGAGGTTCGCCGGCTGACGAAGCGGCGCTTCACCCGATGGATGCTGGTCGTGATGCTGCTGGTGCTGGGCACCGTGGTGGTGTCGATTTCGCTCACCAGCAGGCAGCACACGCCCTCCGAGGTGGCCGCCGCGGAGGCGGCGGCACAGGCGGAGTACCGCGAAGGTCTGGCTCAGCACCAGCGGTTCGTGGCCGACTGCGAGGCCACCAAGAAGACCGGTGGCCCGGATGCCAGCAAGCTGCCGGCCGACTGCGGGAAGGGCAGCCCGCCGCTTCCGGAACAGTTCGAGGCGCAGTGGCACCTGCCGTTCCAGTTCGTCTTCAAGGACCTGTTCGACGTCTTCATCGCCGTGTTGTTCGGCGTGCTGGCGCTCTTCGCGTACCTCATCGGCGCCTCCTATGTCGGCGCGGAGTGGAACAGCGGCGGTATGACCAACCTGCTGCTCTGGCGACCGAGGCGGCTGCCGGTGCTGTTGACCAAGCTGGGCGTGCTGCTGGGCGGGGTGACGGCCGTCGGGCTCACCCTGGGCGCGTTGTGGACGCTGGCCTTCTGGCTCATCGGTCGTTACGACGGTCTCCCCGGGAAGATGACTCCGGGGGTCTGGCAGTCGTTCGCGCTGACCGGCCTGCGTGGTCTGGGCCTGGCGTTGGTCGTGGCGGCGGTCGGCTTCGGACTGGCGTCGATCGGCCGGCACACGGCAATGGCGCTGGGTATCGCCGTGGGGCTGGTGGTGGTCGGCGAGATAGGTATCGGGGGTGGGCTGACGATCGCCGAGGTCACGTTCCCGGAGCGGTTCGTGTTGTCGACGTACGTGGTGGCGTGGTTCCAGAAGAGCCTCACCCTGGTCGACTACAACGCCTGCGCGGTCACCCTGACCGGTGAGTGCGAGCCCAGCACGTTCGTCGTCGCGTGGCCGACCTCGGCGTTGGTGCTGGGGCTGGGTACGGCGCTGGTCCTGGCGGCAACAATATGGACTATGCGTAGTCGAGACATTACTTGATGTAGTTTCGCCTGGTGGGGCCGAGGAGTTCAGTGGCTTCACCGGCGTGCGGTGCGGGGTCCGCCGATGCCGACTAGGCTGGTGGGCCCCTTCGTACGCCCGTGCTACCCGACGAGTCGAGGAGCGCCGTGATGGCCCGCGCCGACGTGCCGGCACCCGAACCGCCCACCCACGACGACGACCTCGCGCCGAACGACCCGGCCCACGACGACCCCGCGCCGGACGACGAGCCGGCCGGTGCCGGCGGCGCCCGGGTTCCCACGCCCCGCGCGCAGGCCGACCCGAAGTCGGCGGTGCTCACCGAGCGCGAGGCGCGGATCCTCGCGTTCGAGAGCAAATGGTGGAAGCACGCCGGCTCCAAGGAGCAGGCCATCCGGGACGCGTTCGACCTCTCGGCCACCCGCTACTACCAACTCCTCAACGGCCTGCTGGACAATCCGGCGGCACTGGAGCATGACCCGGTCCTCATCGGCCGCCTGCGCCGGCTGCGCTCCACCCGTGCCCGGGTCAGACGCCGCTGACCGTTCGACACGGCCGGCTCCCGGCTACCCGGCAAGCTCGAGCTCGCCACCCGCCGGGCCGGTAAACCTGGATCGTTACCCCGTTCGAGGTGGCTCGCACCGGCAACGCCCGGGCGTCGACCTCACGCACCAGGTGCAACTTCACCGCCGCGACGGCCTGCTCAAGCTGGTGCACCGCGTCGAGGCTGTCGATCAGGTCGGTGTCGGGCAGCGCCCACGCGGGCGCGTCGAGGCAGTCGACCATCCCGGCCCGTAGCTGCGTCAACTTCGCCAACACCCGACCATTATGGAACAGGTGTACGACACTTTCCGGACCCTCGAAGGGCCCCTGGTGCGTCAGAGTGCATTAACGGTCACCGCCGAGGCGGCGACAAGCAGCTGCCGCAGAACGGATTGCCGGAGTTCACGAGACGGAACTTTCGCGCAGGTACCGTCACGGTGAGTCGCTCATCGGTCGTGGTGATGGGACCGGCGACCGGCTGGGCTGCCGGATCCGCCCAGTCGATTCCGATGCACGTCTTGAGAATCGGATAGAACTGGCGACCGTCGTGGCTGCTGCTCATGTCGGTGATCAGGCAGACGGCCCGTAGCGGTTCCGTCGTTGTCAGGTGGTTGCGGGAAGCGGGTCCCGGCGATGTGGCACAGCACTGCGCTCAGGGACGGGGGTTCGGCCGCCGGGGTCGATAACGGATGAAGGCCAGCCCCATGAAGGCGACGGCCAGAGTCGTCGCGCCGAGACTGACGACGAACGGCAGCGATTCGGCGTTGTTGGCCAGCTGTCCGAGGGCCAGGAGGATCAGGCCGATCCCGCTACACAGCGGGTACATCCCGGCGTCACGGGTGGAGCGGAAGGCGGCCCGTGACCGCTCCGACAATCGACCGGTCGCGAGAACGACGCAGCCGTAAGCGGCCAGGCCGCCGCCGGCGAGGAGCACGGCTATCCGTAGCCAGAGAAGAATGCCCATACCCCATGATCTACCCCCGGCGACCATCCCGGTATACCCCGGGACCATCCCGGCATCCCGGCCGGTCATCGGTGGCCAGGATCCGGCGGTGCGGGAAACGACAAAGTCTCCAACATCGCGGCAAAGGGCGGGCGCGTTCCGCAGGCATCGATGACCACCACTTGACGGCGTGCGGCGAGCGCTTCTAGGGTCCGGTTGAAACGATTTAGTAACCGGGCCCTCACGCAGTGTCCGGTGCCGCCGTGGAGGGGCCGACGATGCCGGAGACGCCGGAGATGCCGACAGTGTCCCGGCGCTGGGGCGCCGCTCTCGCCGTACCGCTGCTCCTGCTGGCCGCCCTGGTGCCGGCCGGCGGCGGCGCGCGGGCGGACGCCGCCGCGGCCGCCGCGCCTAAGGTGCTGGAATTCCTCGATCGCGGTCTGGTCGCGGTGAAGGTCACCACCGGTGCCTACCTGAGCTGGCGGTTTCTGGGCGACGAGCCCGACGACGTGAGCTTCCGGGTCTACCGCGACGGCACCCGGGTGGCGACCGTCACGAACAGCAGCAACTACACCGACCCGGCCGGCACGACCACATCGTCGTACGCGGTCGCGGCGGTCGTCGCCGGCACCGAGCGGGCCCGCTCCGCGGCGGTCCGGCCACTGGCCAACCAGTACCGCGACATCCGGTTGCGCCGCCCCGCCCCGGCGATCAGTCCGGTGCTGCGGACCTTCGCCACCACGACCACCGGCAAGCAGTTCGAACCGGTCGACATGGCCCTGCTGCGCCGGCTGCGCGACGCCCACGCCGACCCGACCGGACGCACCGAGGCGCAGTACACCTCGCTGATCGCGCCACTGCGCGGCTACCTCGGCGGGTGGAGTCCGACGAACCCGTTCGCCTCGCCGGCGACCTCACTCGGCAATGGCCGGTACCGGCTCGGCGTCGAGCTGTTCGCCGAGCTGGACGCGGCCTTCAAGCGGTACGTCGACCAGCTCGACCGCGGACCGAAGCTGGAGTACCTGCGCAACAGCGACGGCTCACTGGCCACCGCGACAGCCAGCTACACGCCCGGCGACGCCAGCGTCGGCGACCTGGACGGCGACGGGGGCTACGAACTGGTCCTCAAGTGGGACCCCAGCGACGCCAAGGACTCCTCGGTGTACGGCTTCGCCGCACCGACGATCGTCGACGCGTACAAGCTCGACGGCACCCTGCTGTGGCGGGTGAACGTCGGCTACAACATCCGTTCCGGGGCGCATGACGTGCAGTTGGTCGTCGCCGACCTGGACAGTGACGGGCGCGCCGAGTTGCTGCTGAAGACCGCCGACGGGACCACCTCCGGCACGGTCGACGCGGCCGGGGGCTACACCCCGGTCGACACAATCGGCGCGGCGGGGGCCACCGCCGCGCGCATCCAGGGTTACCTGCGCGCCGGTGACGTGGCCAACCTGGACCGGTTCCACGACGCGTTGAACACCTACACCGTCGGGTGGGTGCTGCCCGGCGGGAACACGCCGGCGGCGCAGAACGTCCGGCAATGGGGCAAGATCTATACGTACGGGACGATCGGCGCCGGCAACGAGTACGTCACCGCCTTCGACGGGCGCACCGGCCGCGTCATCTCCACCGTCCCGTACGCCCACCCGTACGGCGCGCCGAACTGGGGCGCCGCCCCGGTCGACCACCGCGGTGCGTCGTTCGCCACCACGGTGGACCGGTACTGGCAGGCCCCGGCGACCCGGTGGGGGCACTACCCGTGGGGCGACCACCAGGGCAACCGGGCCAACCGTTTCCTCGCCGGCGTCGCGTACCTCGACGGGGTCCGCCCCAGCGCGATCCTGGCCCGGGGCTACTACCTGCGGACCGCCGTGGCCGCGTACACCCTGGTGAACCGCCAGCTGGTGCTGCAACGCAGCTTCGACTCGGCGGCCCTGCCCGACCCGTGGCTCGGCGAGGAACGCGGCGGGCACAGCCTGATGCCGGCCGACGTCGACAACGACGGCCGCGACGAGATCGTGTACGGCGCGATGGTGCTCGACGACGATCTCAGCCTGAAAACCGTGGCCGGCACCTGGTTCCCGTACCCCGCCCCCGCCGTCGGGCCCGACCTGACCCCGGCGATCCGCGACCCGGCCCCGACCGCCCGTTACGTGAAGCTCGCCCACGGCGACGCGCTGCATGTCGGTGACCTCAATCCGGCGCGCGCCGGCGTCGAGGTGTTCCTGGTCCAGGAGGAACCGCAGACCGAGGACGCGGTGACCCGCGGCGGCACGGTCGGCACCGGATTGCGCCCCGGCGGCGGCGTCTACGACCCGGTCACCGGTGAGCTGCGCACCGCGTTCTTCGCCGGCCGGGACAACGGCCGGGGAGCGGCGGGCAACATCGACCCGAACAGCCCGGGCGCCGAATACTGGTCCAACGGGTACGCCTACAGCGCC
>DASVVF010000752.1:0-7592 GCA_036386695.1 Catenuloplanes sp.
ATGCTGCCTGACCGAGGGTTTACCGCTCGCCACCCTCAATGCCAAGGACTACGCCGACTTCGTCGAGCAGCAAGGCTTGGTCTTGTTGGGTCCCGCTTGACCTGTGGCACGAAATGGGTCACAGAGCAGCAGACTTGTCCCGGACGGGATGACCTGCCTCACCGGCGTGGCCGAGACCGACGCCTGACGGTCATGCGGCGCCCGGGCCCGGCGCAACAGCGCTGCCGGCCCGGGCCCTACCCTCGGCCGAGCAGCGACCGCGGCTCGAACCCGAACGTGAACGGATCACTCGCCTCCAGCAGTTCGGCACCCCTGGCGACCGCCTGTTCGACGTAGTGCGCACCGACGAGACGATGAAGACGCACCACGATGTCGTCCGCCGCTCCCGGCTCCACCAGCAGGTAGCAGGGGATGCCCGCCGCTGCGTACAGATGCATCTTCACCAACCGGTCGGAAGCGGCGTTCCCGGGCGATACGACCTCCCCGACCAAACGCACCTCGGGTACCTCGATGACCGTGCCCTCGTCGTCGGTGTCGGCCACGACCAGGTCGGGGATGACGATGCGGTCGGTACGTAGCCGCACGTTGACGGCCTCAAACACCAACAACCCGGCGGCGGATGCGGCCGGATCCAGGACATTCGCCAACCGACGGGAGAGATGCTGATGCCGTTTGCTCGGCGCCGGGCTCACCAGCAGACTCCCGTCCAACAGCTCGATCCGGTCAGCGGTCTCGCCCAGCGCCAGGTAGTCAGCCTCGGTCCACGGGCCGACATGATCCAGGACCACCGCACTCATGCCGACTCACCTCCGGGCGTGCTCGATGCTTCACTGTCCCACGCCACCCCGCGTTCGAGACAGGCAGAGATCGTACGACGGCGTCCTCGAAGGGCAGCATGGACGCGACCGCCACCACCAGCAGTACCTGCCCGAAATACGACCGTGCCTGCGTGGTCGGTGGCGAAGCGCTCGGCTGACCGCCGGTCTCAAATCCCAACGGGCGGTGGGCTACCTCCGCGACCTGCAACGCCAACTCGCCGCACACCGCTGCCGGCCAGTGGTCCGTCACTTCACCGCGCGACTGAATGCGACGCTGGGTCGACCGAGCTAGACGTGCAGCGTGCCCCGCTGCTTGCGGGCCAGCAGGTCCAGAACGGCGATGACCGAGCCCGCTCCGACGATCTCACCGCGAGCGATGTGGGCCTGCGCTTCTTCGAGCGGAATCCAAGCCACCCGCTCAGCCTCATTCACATCGACCGGGCCGCCGATGTAGTCGGCACCCCGACTGAGGAATAGCAGGTTCTCCGCATCCGCAGTGCCCACCCACGGTTGGAAGCAGACCATCGGCTCCACCGACCGGGGGCGCCAACCCGTCTCTTCCTCGACCTCGCGGGCGGCGCAGACCGCCGGATCCTCGTCGTCGACGTAGCCCCCGGGCAGCTCCCACACCCACCGGTCGATCACGAACCGGTGCCGCCACATCATCAACAGCCGGTCCCGGTCATCGACGACCGCCACCATGGCCGACTTCGGCGCCCTGATCACGTACTGCTCGAACCGGACACCGTCCGGCAGCTCCACGTCGGCAATGCTCAGCCGGGCGCGGCGCGTGTCATCGACGACGCGCTCGCCGTGGATCGTCCACCGGGTCAGCTCGGTCGCCTGCTCGTCCGTCACCACACCAGTATCGGCGGTCGGTCCGCCAGCATCGTCGCGGCGATGGCCCGACGATGACGAACGCGCGGGCCCGATCTCTTCAGGGATCGGGCCCGCGCGTGTCCCTGCGGAGGCCACCGGCCGACGGGGGGCGGTCGACGGACTCCTCAGGTGTCTGTGCCGGCTATCGTCCGGGCCGCCCGCCGCCCGGGAAGCCACCGCCGTGCCGACCACCGGCGCCGTGCGGCAGCACGCCGTTCTCCGCTGCCTTGAGGATCGCGTCGGCCTCGGCCCGGGTCAGCTTGCCGGCGGTCACCGCCTGGTCGAGCCGGGTCTTCAGGTTGGTCAGGCGTTCGGCCTTGGCCTCGGCCTGCCGAGCCGTCTGCACCTTCTCCAGCGCGGCGGCGACCTTGGCCTGGTCGATGCCGAGTTCCTTGGCCAGGGCCGCGGCGAGCTCCTTCTGGCGTTGGTCCTGCCTCGCCTGCTTGTCCGCCTTGTCGGGCTGCCCGGGCTGGCCGGGCTGGCCGGGCGCGGCGGATTCCGACGATGACGGGCCCGGGGTGGGGTCGACCGCCTGGGCGATGCTCGGGACAGCCAGCGCCAGGCCGAGTACGCCTGCCGCACCGCTGATGCCGAGCCCGGCGAGAACGGCCGTACGACGGGATGAACGGATCACGGGACCTCCAGGGGACGCCGAATGCTGAACTACCAAGACCATGACCTGGCCACCTGTGCGCAAGCTGTGCCCAGCCACAGTGGCGGCTGGCAGTTCCGCCGGTTCCGGTCGGCACAACCGGATGAACGGCGCATGACGGCCGGATGAACAAGGATGGGTCGACGCCCCTGTCCGCATGGGGGCCCGCACCCCGGGTAGGTGATGGTGATGGATACGGCCACCGAATCTGAACGCAAGTACGACACACCCAAGGAGTTCGCGCTGCCGGAGCTGGCCGGGTTGGCTGGCGCGGCGGGAGTCGAGCAGGTGGGCGAGCCGCAGACCCACGAGTTGGACGCGACCTACTTCGACACCGAGGACCTGCGGCTGGCGCGGCACCGGACGACACTGCGGCGTCGCACCGGCGGCCACGACGCGGGCTGGCACCTCAAGACCCCGGGCTCCGGCGACGACCGGACCGAGCAACGCGTACCGCTGCGGGACGGCGACGAGGCCGCCGCCGACCAGGTGCCGGGCGAGTTGTTGGCGTTGGTCCGAGCGATCGTGCGGGACCGCCCGCTGCGCCCGGTCGCCCGGCTGCGAACCCGGCGCCGGGAGTACCCGCTGCAGGACGGCACCGGGCGGGTGCTGGCCCTGCTCGCCGACGACCGGGTCCGCGCCGAGTCCGACGGCAGCGAGCAGCGTTGGCGGGAGGTCGAGGTCGAACTGGTCGACGGCGACCGCACCGTACTCAAGGCTCTGGACAAGCGGCTGCGCAAGGCCGGCGCCCAGCCGGCCAGCGGGCCGTCGAAGCTGGCCCGGGCGTTGGGCGACCGGCTCAGCGCGGGCGCCGGTGACACCGCGGCCGACAGCCGCCAGGCCAAACCGGTGCGGGCCGTGCTCGACTACGTGCGGGCGCAGCGCGACGCCGTCATCGCCAACGACGCGGGGGTACGCCGCGGCGATCCGGCCGCCGTTCACGCCATGCGGGTGGCCACCCGGCGGCTACGCAGCACGTTGCGTACCTTCCGCGGCGGTATCTGGCCGCGCGAGCGCACCCAGCGACTGCGCGGTGAGCTGTCCTGGCTGGCCGACCGGCTGGGCGGGGTCCGGGACCGCCAGGTGATGACCACCCGGCTGCACCAGACGGTGACCGCGCAGCCGCCCGAGCTGATCGTGGGGCCGGTCGATGCCCGGATCCGGGAGCACCTCGACGGCGATCTGCACCAGGGGCGGCAGTCGCTCGATGAGGCGCTTGTCGACTCACGGTATTTCGCCCTGCTCGACGAACTGGACGGGCTGGTCGATACACCGCCGGAGGGTAGGGTCCGCGGTGCCTGGGTCCGCCGTCGGGCGGCCCGCGCGCTGCGGCAGGCCGACGACCTGCTCGACCAGGCGACCGCGGCGCCGGCCGAGCACCCGGATGACGGGTCGACCGACACGGATCCGGCGGAGCAGCGGCACCACCGCGATGAGAAGCTGCACGACGCGCGCAAGGCGTACAAGCAGGCCCGGTACGCGGTGGAGGTTTTCGCGCCGCGCGAGGGTGCCCCGGCGCGCCGGCTGGTCAAGCGGCTGACCGCGCTGCAGGACGTGCTGGGCGAGCACCAGGATTCGGTGATCACCGCCGAGCTGCTGCGCGATTACGCCGGCCGGGCGCACGCCGCCGGGGACAGCGGTTTCAGCTACGGGATCCTCTATGCCCGCCAGCTGGCCGCCGGCGAAAGCGTCCTCGCCGGGCTGCCGCGGGCCCGGCGGGCGGCCAGGAACGTGAAACTGCGGCGCTGGCTGCGTTAGGGCGGTAACCTGCGCCCCCGTTGGGTACATCGGTGGCATGCAGGTCGAGGAAGAGCAGGCGCACCACGAACACCACGAGCACACCGCCAACAGCCACGTGTACGACGGGCAGCCCGACATCGCCGGACCGCACGACGCACTGGAGGAACTGGGCAACTACCGGGTCGCCGACGACGATGACGACGACCCGGTACTGCTCAACGCCGACGGCAGCCCGGTCGACACCTGGCGCGAGGACTATCCGTACGACGAGCGGATGTCGCGGACCGACTACGACCGTTCCAAGCGGCTGCTGCAGATCGAGTTGCTGAAGCTGCAGAACTGGTGCAAGGACACCGGTGAGCGATTCATGATCCTCTTCGAGGGTCGGGACGCCGCCGGCAAGGGCGGCACGATCAAACGGTTCATGGAACACCTCAACCCGCGCGGTGCCCGGGTGGTGGCGCTGGAGAAGCCGAACGAGCGTGAGAGCACCCAGTGGTACTTCCAGCGCTACATCGAGCACCTGCCCGCCGCCGGCGAGATCGTGCTGTTCGACCGGTCCTGGTTCAACCGGGCCGGCGTCGAGCGGGTGATGGGCTTCGCCAGCCGGGTGGAGTACCTGGAGTTCATGCGGCAGGCGCCGGACCTCGAGCGGATGCTCGTGCGCTCCGGTATCCACCTGGTGAAGTTCTGGTTCTCGGTGTCGCGCAGTGAGCAGCGCACCCGGTTCGCGATCCGGCAGGTCGACCCGGTACGGCAGTGGAAACTCTCCCCGATGGACCTGCAGTCGCTGGACAAGTGGGACGACTACACCGAGGCCAAGGAGGCGATGTTCTTCTACACCGACACCGCCGACGCCCCGTGGACCGTGGTCAAGAGCAACGACAAGAAGCGGGCGCGGCTGGAGGCCATGCGGCACGTGCTCAACCGGTTCGACTACGAGACCAAGGACTTCGACGTGGTCGGCACCCCGGACGCCAAGATCGTCGGCCCGGCGTCGCTGGCCGTCGAAGGCACGGAGATGTCACCACGCGTGTTCCCCCGATTGTGATCCGTAACCAACCCAAAAACGGTTGCCGAGGGGTCCACGGCGTGGTTACCGTTGCGGTACACGTGAAGGGAGGTGGTCCTACTTTGTATTGCAACGGGACTCGTGAGGTGGCTGTCCGCTAGCCGCTGTCCTCGATGGGACACATCGTCGAGACCGTGTGGCAGCGGTGCGGCGAATACACGTCAGCCACCCGACCCCTGGGGTACCGGCCTAGTCCGACCGGTCCGCGCCCAAGCGCGGAATGCCCCAGGGGTCGCTTCATGTCCGCACCCGGGTCCGCCGGCAGCAGCCCGGCCCCGGTGAGCGGGCGCCCCTGGGCCGCGGTCCGCCGAGGGGCGTACCGGTGCGGCTACTGTCGACCGGGTGACCCTCTCGATCCGACCGGCCGGCCCGGCGGACCTCCCCGACGTCGGCCACCTGCACCACCGCTCCCGCGCCGCCGCGTACGCCGACCTGATCCCGGCCGACGACCTGAACGCCGTACCGGCGGGGGCGATGGCCCAGTGGTGGGGCGAGCGGTGGACCTATGAGCGCGACACCCACCGACTGAACGTGGCCGCCGACGGCGACGGGATCGTCGGGTTCAGCTACGCCGGCCCCAGCGAGACCCCGGAGGCGGTCGAGCTGTACGCCATCCACGTGGACCCGGCGCGGGTGGGCAGTGGCGTGGGGCTGGCCCTGATGGCGGCCGCCCACCGCGACCTGGCGGCGTTGGCGGCTCCGGGCATGCGTGCGGTGCTGTGGGTGCTCACCGGCAACACCCGGGCCCGGCGGTTCTACGACCGGGACGGCTGGCGCGCCGACGGTGAGACCCGCCGCTCAGCGATCGGCACGACCCTGACCCCGCAACTGCGCTACACCCGAACCGTGGACTGACGGTGCGGCCGCCCAGCGGGCCCGGCCCGCCCGGGCGGCCCTTCGTGGGTTCCGGCCCGGGCGCTGCGGCGGCACCCGCGAACTGTTCTGGAACGGATGGGCGGAAGCACGCGACCGAGTATGCGGGGGAACCGTTTGGTCACGTACTTCCGCCCTCCGTACCCACCCGACCCGGGGGGATGACGCCTGGCCGGAGGCGTCGCCGGCGGAGGCGGGCCGGCACACCGGAATCTGGGTGGGTTCGGTGCGGGACACCGCGATGCTGGCGGGGCACCACGGCGTCACCGCGGGGTGGACGTCATCTGAGCCGAGGCGAAGCGGCGCCTGCCGGGGGACGGTCAAGCATCTCAGGTGACATCCGGTGGTCTTGAGTTGTCAGCGAAACAGGCCCCGGTTCGTCCAGGAGTGCCGCGCCCGCCGGTCGCGGCTGGCCGGCTCGGCCGGGCCGTGTCCGGCACTGCGCCCCGGAAGCTCCGCACGCAGGCCCGGCAGGGCGCGCATGCTGTTCAGGTCGTGGCGGGTGGTCCAGGCCTCCCGCCACGGACTGCGGGCCGCCTCGGCGGCCCGTTCGGCGAGCCGACGCGGCGCACATGGCCAGTGCCATCCGCACCACCCGCACCTGCCGTCGTCGTCCGCGTCCGCGTGCCGTCCGAGCATCGTCTGGGCGTCCCGCCAGAGCAGACGATCAACGATGTCGGCTGGCTCAGAATGGTCGACGTTGACCATGCCTCCCCCTTTTTCCGGAGCCCGTACAACCTCCGTACGCATACTCAACAGCCGATCGGTCACCGGTCATCGGACTTTCTGTGCGACTTCGGCGAACATCTCGTCGAAGTCGCCTGGACGCGACCGCGTCGTCACCACGGTCGCGGCCCACCTGCTGCCCACCGTGGCCGCCATCGCCGTCCACACCACCCGGGGGGCCGGGGGCCGGCTCCGCGGTCACTTTCACCGCCGACGGTCTCCTGCTCACCAGCGCCCACGTGGTGACCGGCGCCGCCGGGCGACCGCCGACGGTCGCCGGCTACGGGGGGACCGCCGCGGGGCGGATGGCTCAGCGGGCGCCGAGGTGGGCCAGCAGGTCCTGGCGGGTGATCACCCCGGCCGGCTTGCCGTCGACCAGGACCATCGCCGCGTCCGCGCTCTCCAGCAGGGCCACCGCGGCGCTGACCGGCTCACCGCCGCCGATCATCGGCAGTGGCGCCTTCATGTGCCGTTCGATGGTGTCGTGCAGGTGCGCCTGACCGGTGAACAGGGCGTCGAGCAGATCCTTCTCCGCGATCGAGCCGGCCACCTCGCCGGTCACCACCGGCGGCTCCGCCTTGAGCACCGGCAGCTGCGACACTCCGTACTCGCGCAGGTAGTCGACCGCGTCGCGGACCGTCTCGGTGGGGTGTACGTGGATCAGCTCGGGCATCCCGCCGGGCTTGCCGGCCAACGCCTCGGCGACGGTCGCCTCACCGTCGCCGGTGTCCAGGAAGCCGTACCGGGCCATCCACTGGTCGTTGAAGATCTTGGAGAGGTAGCCAC
The DNA here is from genome assembly GCA_036386695.1 of Catenuloplanes sp. GTDB lineage: Bacteria > Actinomycetota > Actinomycetes > Mycobacteriales > Micromonosporaceae > DASVVF01. The sequence goes on from DASVVF010000752.1 coordinate 7,547, forward strand.
GGCCGCCGTCGGGCAGTAGCACCACCACCACGTCGTCCGGGCCGGC
>DASVVF010000753.1:0-2607 GCA_036386695.1 Catenuloplanes sp.
CGTCGCCGCGGCGCTGGCCGTGGGGCTGGCTGCCGGCGGGCGGCGCACGCTGCTGATCGAGGTGGAGGGTCGGCAGGGGATCGCCCCCCTGTTCGGCACCGGGCCGCTGCCGTACGAGGAGCGGCTCGTCGCGACCGTGCCCGGGGGCGGCGAGGTGCGGGCCCTGGCGGTCGACCCGGAGGAGGCCCTCCTGGAGTACCTGGACATGTTCTACAAGCTGGGGGCCGCCGGCCGGGCGCTGCGCAAGGTCGGCGCGATCGACTTCGCCACGACCATCGCGCCGGGGCTGCGGGACGTCCTGCTCACCGGCAAGGTCAAGGAGTCGACCACGCGTTCGGTCGACGGCCGGCGGGCGTACCACGCGGTGGTGCTCGACGCCCCGCCGACCGGCCGGATCGGGCGTTTCCTCAACGTGACGGCGGAGACCGCCCGGCTGGCGAAGGTCGGCCCGATCAAGAGTCAGAGTGAGGGGGTCGCGGCCCTGCTGCGCTCGCCGATGACGGCGGTGCACGTGGTCACGTTGCTTGAGGAGATGCCGGTCCAGGAGACCCTGGACGCGATCGGGGAGCTGGCCACCCTGGGCATCCCGATCGGCAAGGTGATCATCAACGCCACCCTGCCGCCGCTGCTGCCCACGGCAAAGGTCACCAAGACCGAGTTGCGCCGGGGCCTGGTCGCCGCCGGGCTGCCGGCCGATCCGACCACCGTCGCGGGTCTGCACACCGAGGCCCAGGCGCATCTGACCCGCCGGGGGCTGGAGGAGGCGCTGCGCGCGGAAATCGGCGAGCAGGACCACCCGGTGGTCGAACTCCCGCTGTTGCCCGGCGGCGTCGACCGGGCCGGCCTGGACACCCTCGCCCGCCACCTGATCGACCCGGCCGCGCTCGGTCCGGCCACCTGACGCGCCCGCTCTGGCGGCCGTAGGCGGCGGCGCACGACGTCGAGGGGTGATTCCACCCACGGTCGGCCGGCTGAGCCCCCGTGCACCGCCCGGGGCGGCCCGCGGCTCAGTACGCTCGTTGCGTGCCCGCTGATCTGTCCGCACCCCGGCTCGACCTTGACGCCATCCTCGCCGACCGCGCAGTACGGATCATCGTCTGCTGCGGTGCCGGTGGGGTGGGGAAGACCACCACCGCCGCGGCCCTGGCGCTGCGGGCCGCCGAGCGGCACGGCCGGCACACCGTGGTGCTCACCATCGACCCGGCCCGCCGGCTGGCCCAGTCGCTCGGGCTGACCGAGCTGGACAACACCCCCCGGCAGGTCAAGGGCATCGACGTGGAGGCCAGCGGGGGCGAGCTGCACGCGATGATGCTGGACATGAAGCGGACCTTCGACGAGGTCGTGCAGGCACACACCGACCCGGCCCGGGCCGCCGAGATTTTCGCGAACCCGTTCTACCAGGCGATGAGCTCCACCTTCTCCGGCACGCAGGAGTACATGGCGATGGAGAAGCTCGGCCAGCTCAGGGCCCGCGACGAGTGGGACCTGATCGTGGTCGACACCCCGCCGTCGCGCTCGGCGCTGGACTTCCTCGACGCACCGGCCCGGCTGTCCCGGTTCCTGGACGGGAAGATGCTGCGGCTGCTGCTGGCCCCGGCGCGGGCCGGCGGGCGCAGCATGTTCAGCCTGGTGACGGCGTCGTTCGGGATGTTCTCCCGGGTGGTGCAGAAGGTGCTGGGCGCCCAGTTGCTGACTGACCTGTCCGGCTTCGTGGCCGCGCTGGACTCCATGTTCGGCGGCTTCCGGCAGCGCGCGGAGCTGACCTACCGCATCCTGCAGGACCGCGAGACCGCGTTCCTGCTGGTCGCGGCCCCCGAACCGGACGCGGTACGGGAGGCGGCGTACTTCGCCGAGCGGTTGCGCCAGGAGCGGATGCCGCTGGCCGGCCTGGTGCTCAACCGGGTACACCGCCCGGTGCTCGACGGCCTGCCGGCGGGGCGCAGCCTGGCGGCGGCGACCGTGCTCGACGCCGCCGGCGATCAGCAGGTGACCGCGGACGCGTTGCGGGTGCACGCGGCCCTGGTGGAGCAGGCCGACCGGGAACGGATGGTCGCGGCCAGGTTCACCGGGGCGTTCCCGACGGTCCCGGCGGTCGAGGTGACAGCGCAGCCCGCCGACGTCCACGACGTCGACGGGCTGCGTACGATCGGCGGCGCTCTGGCCGGCTGACCTGGATGGTCGCCGGTCAGTTCGCGCAGACGAGTCAGCCCGCGGAGACGAGCACCTTGTCGGCGCCCTTTTCCCGCAACGCGGCCTCGAACATTCTGCGCCAACTCGCCACGTGTGGGTGCCGACGCAGGAGCGCTCTGCGTTCCCGTTCGGTCATTCCCCCCCACACGCCGAACTCAATCCGGTTGTCGAGTGCGTCGGCAAGGCACTCGTACCGGACCGGGCAGCTGCGGCAGACCCTCTTCGCCACGTTCTGCTCGGCTCCCTGTACGAACAGTGCGTCAGGGTCGCCACTCTGACACGCTGCCATACTGGGCCAGTCGCTGATCATTCCCATCTGTCCACGTCCCCCCTTGCGTTCCCCCCTGTCGTTCGCGGGACCCCTCCCCCGAGCCATGCAAACGACGTGCGATACTCGCCGGACCATCATGCTCCGTA
>DASVVF010000754.1:0-5124 GCA_036386695.1 Catenuloplanes sp.
GCCACAGCAGCAGCCCCGGCAGGCCCACCCCGAGCGTCAGGTACAGCGCGAAGACCACCAGGTCGCGCCCGCCCACCCCGAAATCGTGCAGGGTGCCGGCGGCCAGCACCGCCACCGCCAGCGCGGGCGAGCAGCGGGCCGCCCGACGCCATCGCCCGCCGCCCGCCGAGCGCACGTTCCCGGCTTCCGGGGCGGTGGCCGGTGACTCGACCGGGACCACCACTGTCATCCGCGCCGCCTCACGTTCGATCACATCGGACAGGTCCCGGCGGGCCGGGTGACCGGGCCCGCGACGCCCGCCGGTCGGCCCGGTCACCAGGCGGTACGGCCGCCGTCGACGACCACGTTGGCCCCGGTCAGGTAGCTCGACCGGGGTGAGGCCAGGAAGAGCAGCGCGGTGGCGAGCTCCGCTGGCTCGCCGACCCGGCCCAGCGGTGTCTGCGCACCCAGCCGGGCCAGCAGGTCGGGGTCGCCGGCGCCGGGAAACGCGCCCGGGGTGAGGCTGTTCACCCGGATCCCCCGGGGCGCCAACTCCACCGCCGCGTACCGGCTCAGCTGCAGCAGGCCGGCCTTCACCGCGCCGTAGTACGGCGGGTTGCCCTGGTGCGGGTCGGCGTACACCTGCGGGCGGGGGCTGACCAGGCCGTACATCGAGGACACCGCGACGACCGACGGCGAGCCGTCGCGGGCGGCGCGGGCCAGCGACTCGACGGTGGCGTCCAGCAACCGTTTGAACGCGGTCAGGGCCAGGTCGGCGGCCTCGGCGAAGTCCCCCGGGCGCGACGACGCCAGCGAACCGGTCCGGCCGACGTGCGCGTTGTGCACCAGCACGTCGAGCCGGCCGGGCCCGGTGCGCAGGGCCCCGCCGAGGGCGGCCACGTCGTCGTCGACCGTGACGTCACAACGCTGGACGCGGCCGTCGAGTCCGGCCGCCGTCAGGTCGGCGACCAGCGCCGCCAGCCGCTGTTCGGCGCGCCCGACCACCCACACCTGCGCACCGGCGGACGCCAACGTCCAGGTCATCACCCGGCCCAGCCGACCGGTGGCACCGGTCACCACGGCCACCCGCCCGGCCAGGCCGAACAGCGCCGCGGGATCCAGCCCCACGCCGACGCCCAGGGCCGGGCCAACGCCGGGGGCCGGACCGGCGCCCGGGGCCGGACCGACGGCCGCCGGTGGGGCGACGGCCGGGGCCGGGAAGGTCAGGTCCGCCATGCCGCGGCCCATCGACTCGGGTCGAGCAGGTCGACCGGGACCGCCGGCAGGGCGTCGAGCACCCGGGCGCGTTCGGCGGCCGTCAGCGGCGCGGCGGTGGCCAGTTGGACGTTCGCCCGCAGCTGCGGCCCGGTCTCCATCCCCACCACCACCGAGGTCACCCAGGGCAGGGAGAGCACGTACGCCGCGCACAGGTCGGTGCGCCCGGCGCGTCCCAGCTCGGTCGCGAGCCGATCCAGGGTGAGCAGCACCCGGTCCCGACGTTCGTCGTCCAGGTACGGCCAGCGCACCGAACCACCGGTGGCCAGCAGCCCCTGCAGGTAGATGCTGCGGGCGGTGACCACCACATCCGGGTGGCCGGCCAGCAGCCCGGTCACGTCGTCGGTCAGCCACCGGCGGTCCAGCACATTGCAGGGCAGCTGCAGGTAGCCCAGATCGGGCAGGCCGATGACGGCCCGCAGCTCCGCCGGCGACTGGACCGACACGCCGATCCGGTCGGTGATTCCGGCGGCGGCGTACTCGCGCAACCGCTCCCAGCCGGCCCCGCCGGCGGCGTCGGCGTCCCGGGCCCGGTGCAGCAGAACGGTCGGTGGGGCGGCGGCGTCCAACTCGGCGACGCTGCGGTTGACACTGCGCTCGACGGCCGCGCGTACCGCCGCCGCGTCCCGGGTCGGGGTCGGCTCCAGCGGGGCGACCTTGGTGATCAGCCGCAGTGCGGGACCCCCGGCCGAGCGCAGCAGGGTGCCGATGCGCTGTTCGCTCTGCCCGTACGCCCGGGCGGTGTCCAGGTGGGTCACGCCGAGGTCGGCGGCCGCCCGCAGCAACCGGGCGGCGGCCCGGTCGTCCGGCGTGCCGGTGACGTTGGTGATGCCGTACGGACCACCCAGCTGCGCCGTGCCCAGCACCAGGACCGCCTGGTCGGAGCCGCCCTGTGGGCGTACCGGAAGCCGCTGGGTCGGCTCGGCCCGACCGGTCGACATGGCACCTCGCATGCCCGCTCCTCCCCTGGCGCGGCACGCACCCGCCGCGCCGCGTTCAACGATTGAGGAGGCCGGACGCTGCGGTGTAGTCACTGATCGGCCGGTGCCGCGTTGGGCATTGCGGGCGCGACTTTCGCCCACCGTCCATCAAGGACCACCTGCGCGGTCGGTGACCGGCGCGGGTGGCGAGGTGCCGCGGGGGCTTGGCTGAGGTATGCATCATGCGAACTACTACTACGGTCATGCCCACGTGCTGGCCCGCTACTGCCGACTCGACGATCCCGTCCACCCGCCGCGGATGCTCGGCTATCTGCAGCACGGCTGGAACATCGGCGACGGCCTGGCCCCGGGGGTGCCGTTCGTCGAGGGCAGCAACCTGCTGGTGTGGTCCGAGCGCACCCGGCGGCGGGCCTGGTCGCAGGGCCGACGGCAGGCCATCGTGGCCGGCGCCCCGTTCGCGTACCTGCTCGCGATGGAGCCGGAGCCGCCCGGCCAGCGGCGGGAGGGCACGATCTTCTACCCGTTCCACGGCTGGGAGGGTCAGCAGGTGCTCGGCGACCACCAGCGACTCGCCGACGAGCTGCGGGCGGTGGAGTCCGGTCCGGTGACGGTGTGCCTCTACTGGAACGAGCACCGCTCACGGCCGATCCGCCGGCTGTACGAACGGGCCGGTTTCCGGGTCATCTGTCACGGCTACCGCGGGTTCTGGTGGCGTGACCACGACCGTGACTTCCTCTATCGGCAGCTCACCGAGCTGCGCCGACACCGCCGGGTGGTGTCCAACCGGCTGTGCAGTGCCATCTGGTACGGCAGCCTCGCCGGCTGCGACGTGGCCGTCTACGGCGACCCGATGGTGCTGGACCGGGCCGATGACACGTTCGGCGGCGAGACCCGGCTGCGCCGCCAGTGGCCCGAGCTGTACGGGACCCACACCGACACGACGGTCTGCCGCGCGCTGGCCCGCCAGGAACTCGGTGCCGACGCGCTCGCCGGCCCCGCCGAACTACGCGCCTATCTGGGCTGGTCCACCGCCCGCGGAAGGTTCCCCTGATGTCCGACGACAGCTGCCCGGCGACGGTCCACCCGATCGGCGGGGAGATGTACGCCTGGAGTGACCGCGACAGCACGCGGGGACCGGAGCTGACCCGCGGTGGTGCGCTGCGGTACCTGCTGACTGAGCTGGTGGCGCCCGGGTCCACCGTGCTGGTGGCCGGGCCGCACCACGACACCGTGGTCGCCGGGCTGCTGGCCGGCGGGGCCCGGGTCAGCTGGCTCTGCCGGTCGCTGCAGGACGCGGAGCGGGCCGCGGCGCTCTTCCCCGCCGTCACCGTGCTGTGCGGCAGCGTCACCAAGCTCGACCCGGCGCACGCCTTCGCGGTGGTCGTCGCCGTCGACGGCCTCGACCGGCTGGGTTCCGCCGAGGTCGACAGCCACAGCGCCGCCGGGTCGCTGCAGGTGCTGGCCAACGCCGTGGGGCCCGGCGGGGCCCTGGTGCTGCTGCAGGACAACCCGCTGGGCATCCAGCACAGCGTGGAGCTGCGTCCCGGTCGGCACCACGACGTGGACGCCGCCTGGCAGCCGGTCTTCGACGACGAGGACCAGCGCCCGGCGTCGCCGGCCCAGCTCGCCGACCGGCTGGCGGCCGAGGGGCTGGTCACCACCGGGGCGTACGCGGTGTACCCGACGGTGCGCACCCCGACCGTCCTGATCGGCCGGCGGTTGTGGGGCGAGACCACCTCACCACTGCGCGGACACCTGGCCGCGGCGTTGTCGGCGGCGCTCACCGCGGCGTACCGGGGCCGGCCGGTGTTGGTAGACCCACGCCGGCTGGCCGCCCGCGCGCTGCAGGCCGGGGCCGAGGCGGTGGTGGCGCCGGCCTGGCTGGCGGTGGCCCGCCGGGGCCCCGCCGGCGACCCGGCGGCCCCGGTCCACCCGCTGGCGGAGACCCACGGGCTGCTGGTCGGGGAGGTCGACGACCCGCACACCTACGAGCTCACCGTGACCGGCGGTCAGCCGGCGCTGACCGTGCTGGTGCCGCCCGGGCCGCGCACGGCGACCGCCGGGATGCTGCCGGTGACCGACCTGTCGGCGTATCCGGCGCCGGCCGGCCGGGTCTTCGAGGAGCGGTTGCTGCGGCTGTGCGCCGGCGCCGATCTGGGCGGCCTGCGCATCGAGCTGGGCCGGTTCGTCGACTGGGTGGCCGGGCAGGCCCGGGACGGCACGGTGGCCGGGCCGGCGGCCCTGGCCAGCCCGGCGAGCACGTTCGACGACGGGTACGGGCTGACGCTCGCGCCGCCACGGTGGCAACCGGCCGCCGCCATCGCCGAACCGGTGGTGGTGGTGCGGGCGTGCTGGCTGCTCGCCGTCGATCTGGTGACCGCCGGCCGGCCGCACCCCTGGGGGCTGACCTCCAGTGCCGCCGACCTGACGGCGATCCTGCTCGCCCTGGTCGGCCGGACGATGACCCAGGCGGACCTGGCCGCCGCCGTCGACGTGCAGGTGGCGTACGACGCCGCCGAACGGCGGTTGACCCTCTCCGAGCAGCAGGCGCACCGGGTGGCCCTGCTCGGGGTGCAGCCGGGCACCCCGCCGATCGACGTGTGCGGCTACCACGAGCTGACCGAGGCCCTCTGGCGCCAGCGGTACCAGAGCAGTCACCTGCTGGCCATGCTGGAGTGGACCGAGCAGATCATCCGGTCGCGCGACTACTGGCACAGCCGGATGGACTGGGAGATCCAGTTGTTCCGGCGTACCTGGGCGGGCAAGGTGCTGATGCTGTCCCGCAGCGCCTACCGGACGCTGCGCCGGGACGCCCGCAAAGTGCACCGGCTGCTCCGCCCGCACCGCCGACGCCGCCGGTAGCCCCGCACGGCGGGACGGGGCCGGGAGTCCGGCGCGGCCGGGGCCGCCCGGCCGGTCAGCGGAGGGT
>DASVVF010000755.1:0-4147 GCA_036386695.1 Catenuloplanes sp.
TGATCTCCACCACGCCCTGCCGGCTGTCCAGCCGCACGCTGACCTTGCCGTCGCCGGTCGCCACGTAGATGCCGTCCTTTTCGAGCAGCTCGACCCGGTGACCGGTGCGCGACACGAACCCGCGCGCGGCGATCTCCCCGCTGGTGCCGTCCACCGGGTCGGTCGACAACGCCGGCGCGCTGTCCTTGCCGTTGAACAACCCGCCCAGCACGTACGGCTCGTTGAAGTCGCCGTGGGCGAAGCCGGCGAGGACCTCGTCACCGACCTCGGGCAGCACCAGGGCCCCCCGGGCCTTGCCGGCACCGGTGTGCACCGTGCGCGCCCAGCCGCTGGTGAAGTCCTTCGCCAGCCAGGGGAAGGTCAGCTTGACCCGGCCCATCTTCTGCGGGTCGCGGACGTCACTGACGATCGCCGGGACCAGCCCACCGGCGCGGTCACCACCGCCGCCGCCGCTGCCACCGGAGACCAGCCCGTGCAGCGAGCGCTCCTGCCGGCCGGAGGCGGTGAACCCGGTCGTGTATCCGGCGCTCTCACTGAACAGGTGGCGGGTGCTGGTCAGGGTGTACTTGCCGGTGAACGGCTCGGCCACGTTGGCCAGGGCCACCGCCACCCCGGCGCGCAGCTTCACGTTGCCCTTGGCCACGCCCTCCAGCTCCGCGCAGGCCCCGCCGAGCTGGCCCGCGACCGCCTCCGCGACCGCCTTGACCATCCCCGGGGTGTGCCAGGAGGCGCTGGCGGCCAGGAACGGCGGCGCCCCGAAGGTCTTCGCCAGCCGCACCGGGTCGACCCCGGCCAGCTGCGCGCCGGCCGTGTTCGGCGTCGCGGTGGCGCTGACCTCCTGCTTGTGCTCGTAGTCCCAGCCGCGGGCCTGGACGGTGGGCACCTGCTCGGCGGCGCTGACGCTGGCCCGCAACGCCACCAGGTTGCGGTGCGCCTCCAGGACCAGCGGCTCGGTGGTGGCCTTCGCCGAGGTCTCCGGCGCCGCGCTCGGCGGGGCCGGCAACCGGAAGTCCAGCGCCCCGTCGACCACGGCGAGCTGCGCGCCGACCAGGTCGGCCAGCCGGGACAGGAAGTCCCAGTCGCTGATGTTGTCCTGGCAGAGCTGGGTGTCGCGCTGCCCTCCGACGCCGGGCATCGCGTCGATCCGGCCAGGCTTCAAACCGGCCCGCTCGGCCACCTTGCGGACGATGTCGGCGACCGTCATGTCGGGGTACGCCGCCACCCGCCGCCCCCGGAACAGCCGGTGCGCCGGGTCGAGGCCGCGTACCTCGATGACGGTGCCGCCGCGGTCGAGTTCCAGTTCGACGGCCGTGATGTCCCCGGCCATCAACGGTTGCGGGCCGCCCGCGTCAGCGGTCTGCACCTTCAGGACCACCTTCGCGCCGATCGTCAATTTCGCCTTGGCCAGCACGATGTGCTGGGGGTCGCGGAACCGCAGCACGAACATGTCCGGCAGGTTGCGGCTGTCCTCGACCGACGCGTAGGTCATCAGCGACGCCACGTCGGCCGCCAGCGGGCTGCCCTCCACCTCGACGAGCAGCGTGTTGGCGAAACTCTCATTGACCATGGCCGGCGTCCAGTTCCTCGAGAGCCGGAATCAGCAACCGGGTGCCCGGACGCAGCCGCATCGGGTCGTCGATCTCGTTGGCCCGGGCGATCGGCCGCCACAGCACCGGATCGCCGTACGCCCGGAAGGCCACCGACGCCAGGGTGTCACCGGCGACGACGACATGGACGTCGCGGGCCGCCAACGCCCCGGAGGTCGGGTTCTGCCCGCCCTGCTCGCCGGAGATCTCCTCCAGGGCCACTGTGCACAGTGCCCGCACCGGCGTCCCACTCGGGGTGAACAGGGTGAACTTCGCGGTCACGCTGCTCACGAACGCCGGGAAGCCGGTCAGCCCGCCCCAGTGGAAGATGACCCACGGCGGTGAACCCTTCTTCGTCTGCCGACTCTTCTCGGTCGGCACGCAGCAGCTGAACAGCTTCTCGACGGCCTTGACCACCTTGTCGTCCATGGTGTCGGTGGCGTCGAAGAACATCTCCAGGCTCAACTTGCTGGGGTCGGAGCCGGTGAACTCCGGTGGGCCGCTCTTCTTGGCGTTGCGTTGCGCCTCGCGCTTCCACTTGGCGTTCTTCGTCAGGGTGAGCTCTTTCGGGTTGAACTGGAACTCGATGGTGCCGAGCACCTCCTTGCTCGGGTGGGCGGTGCCACCACCGGCCGGTGGTTCGCGAAGTTCCAGGTAGGCGTGCTGCAGGCTGGCGGGCGCGCCGCCCTTCGCCGGCGCCGCGCCGGCGGCGGTGAACGTGACGGGCGAGGTCATCTCAGCCCGCCGTTCCGCCGTCGAGGAACCCGTGGTGGGCCAGTTCGATGGTCTCGGTGGCCACCTTGGCCGTGTCCGGGTTGAGCTGCGGCCCGCTCCAGCGCACCGGAACGACGCCCATCAGGCTCCACCGCGCGATGACCCTGCCGTGCAGGGTGCGGGCCTCGATCGTCGCGGTCTTGCGCTGCACCCCGGCAGCCATCCCGGCGAACCACTGGGCGATCTTCGCGCTGTCCGGGCCGACCGGCCGGGACAGCTTGACGTTGGAGTATTTCAGCCGGGTCGGCAACTGCCACACCCAACCGTTGTTGCCGCCCTCTTCGCGCTGCTCCATGACCACTTCGCAGCCCAGTCCGTCGCAGCTGTTGAACGACCCCAGCTTCTCGTCGTCGATGAGCACGACGAAACAGACGGCGACGGCTTCCTCGATGTCGGTCATGGTGTCCCCCTCGTCAGCGCCGCAGGTCGGTGAGCGAGCCACGGCGGTCGCGGTCGATACGCAGTTCGGCCTTGAGCCGGCGCAGCAACGGGTCGAACAGCGTCGCCAGCAGTTCCTCCGGCGCCGCGCCGGGGCCCGCCGTCGCGACGGGACCGGGGGGTTGGCCGGCGCCCGGCGCCGGTGCGACGGGGGGCGGCGGGGACGACACGGGCGCCGGCCCGGCCGTGGCCTCGGCCATCGGCTCGGCCTCCCGTTGCACCGTGACGGCGGACGCAGCCGCCGGCGCCACCACCGTGGCCCCGCCGGACCAGGAGGCCCCCCCGGGTGGGGAGGTGGCCGGCGGCGCCGCCACCGGAAGGGTCGGGCCGGCCGGCGCCGGCGGGTCCCCCCATCCCGGGAACGGCTGGCCGGCGAATGGCTGCCCGGTTCGCGCGGGGCTGTCGGTGACGGCCGGGTACGCCCGCGACGCGCCCGGGCCACCCGACTCCGACCGCTGTACGAAGGGTTCGCCCGACCACCCCGGGGCGACGCGGTTCGCTCCGGTGGTGCCCGCGACCGCGTGGTCGGCGCCCGAGCCGGCCGCGGCCCAGCCGAGGTTGTCGGGCCGGGCACCGGCCCAGGCGCCACCGGAGGACCGGGTCCGCCCCGGCACCGGGTCCGCCGGGGCGGACGGCTGGGACATCCTCGCTACCGTGACGACGCCGGCTGAGCCGCCGCTGCCCGGCCCCGTCCCCGGGGGCGCGGCGCCGCCGGTGGCGAGCCGGGCCACCGTCAGGGCTGGTTGATCACCGAGCAGCCCGGCAACGGCGGGCGGGGCCCCGGCCGCGCGGACCGGGACGACGGGCGGCGCGGCGGTGGCCGACGGCGCCCAGACGGTCGCCGGGTCGGTCACCGGGCCGGTCACCGCGACCGGCAACGGATCCGGGACCGGCGCCGGGTCGCGCGGTGGGTGCCCGGGTTGCGGGCCGGCGGCCCGCACCGCCGCGTCCGCGTCGGCCGCCTCACCGGCGAACCGCTGAAGGTGACTCACGTGGTCGCCGCCGGCACCGGACGTGGGCGTCGACGCGGCGGTCGGCGCGGCGCGGCGCGGCGGCGGTTGCCCGGACCCCGCGACCATGGGTACGGAACGCGGCGCGCCCGGCGCGTCGTCCCCGCCCCGGTCGGTTGCCCGCTGCACCATGCCCGGCCAGGCCACGGATCCGCCCGCCGGCGACAGCGTCGGCCTGTCGGACGCGATGATGGGCGCGCCCAGTCCGAGTCGACGCGCGGGCCTGGTGCCGCCCACGGGTGTCGGGACGGTGGTGGACCCGGCCCGCTGAACGGTCGGCGGGCCGGCGTCGACCGCCGCGCCGCTGCCGCGGTCCGCGGCCGGCCCGGGCGCCGGTCG
>DASVVF010000756.1:0-5902 GCA_036386695.1 Catenuloplanes sp.
AGCGTCCGCAGCAGCGCCGCGAGGTCGGGCACCGTCCGCACCGCGGCGGCCTGCTCCGCGGTGATCGCCGGGGTACCCATTGTCCGGTCGCCGACCACCACATGCCTCCCGGTAATCCAGTCGACACCGCAGCGTAACTCATCGCCCGGACGGCGCCGACGTCCGATGCCGGACCGTCCGGAGGCGACTGTTCGGCGGGTCACCGGTCCGGCTGGGGCTCCCGTCGTGGCTGATGCCGTCGGTGCCCGGCGGCCGGCACCACCCGAAAGGCCGGCGAACCGTCAATCCTGCCGGGTCATCGGCGCAGAACGGTTCCTGATGTGGCGCCCAGTCCTCAATGGTGCGGAAAACCTGGCCCCGGGATTACGCCGATGTCCAACCGGCGAGATCGTAGCGTGAAAGCCTCCCCACGCTAAGTCATGGACGACTGCGGCAGCCCAAGCCCGGGCGCCCCCAAGTCGCCCCGGCGGCGGATCGAGCCCTCTAACACCTAGCCGTGAGCAGGGGTGATCGCGCTCCCAGGGGTTAACTCAAATAGAGACTTGTCGATACTGTCAACCATCCACCGGAGCATCCGGCTTTCATCCCCATCAATGTGACGGAGCGGATTAGCCCATGCGCAAATTGAGATTTGGCGTGGCTGTGGCCATCGTCGGCACCGTCGTCGGAGCGGTCGCGATCACCGCGCTGCCCGCCAGCGCAGCGACCGCCGCGTTCATCAAGACGAACAGCTGGGACAGCGGCTACCAGGGCCAGTTCACCGTCACGAACAACCAGTCCGCACCGATCACCGCATGGAAGGTGGAGTTCGATCTGCCGGCCGGGTCCACCATCAGCCAGGCGTGGAATACCCAGCAGGTGAGTTCCGGGAGTCGCTACACCTTCACCAACGCCGGGTGGAACGGCGCCCTGGCAGCCGGAGCCGCGACCTCCTTCGGCTTCATCGTCAACGGCAGCGGCACCCCGGCCAACTGCCTGGTCAACGGCGCGTCCTGCGAGGGGGCGGGTCCACCACCCACGCCCACCATCACCCCGACACCCCCCTCGCCGTCCCCGTCGGTCAGCCCGCCGGCGACCGGGACGCCGGTCGCCCGATTCGGACAGTTGCGGGTCTGCGGGACCACCATGTGCGACCGGAACAACGCGAAAGTGCAGTTGCGCGGCGTGAGCAGCATGTGGCTCAACTGGGAGAACACCGGCTACGCCGAAAACCTCTCCGCCCTGCGGTGGATGCGTGACAACTGGAATCTCACGGTGATTCGCGCCGCGATGGGCGTGGAGCCGACCGGCGCGTACCTGAGCGACCCGAACAAGGCCCGGACGCAGGTCGAGAGAATCATCAACAACGCGGTCGCCGCCGGGGTGTACGTGATCGTCGACTGGCACGCGCACGAGGCACAGAACCACCGGGCACAGTCAGTGGCGTTCTTCGCCGACCTGGCGCGGCGCTACGGCCACCTACCCAACGTCATCTGGGAGACCTACAACGAGCCGCTCCAGGTGAGCTGGACCGGCGTCATCAAGCCGTACCACCAGGCGGTCGTGTCCGCGATCCGCGCCGTCGACCCGGACAACATCATCGTGTTGGGCACCCCGACCTGGTCGCAGGCGGTGGACCAGGCGGCGGCCAGCCCGGTCGCCGGCACGAACCTGATGTACACGCTGCACTTCTACTCCTGCTCGCACGGCGCGTGGCTGCGCGCCGCGGGCGACACCGCGATGCGGGCCGGGTTGGCGTTGTTCGTCACCGAGTGGGGCGCCTCGCACGCCGACGGCGGCCTGGACGGCCGGGTCTGCCTTCCCGAAGCGCAGGCATGGATCGACTGGATGCGGACGAACGGCATCTCGTGGACCGCCTGGAAGCTCTCCCCCGGCAGCGACTCCACGAACCTACTGGCCCCGGGCGCGCCGGTGAGCGGGGGCTGGAACAACCACCTGCACGGTCACGCGCCGTTCGTCGTGGCGAACATCAGGTGACCCGACGGTCCCGCTCGGCGTGAGGTGACCCGACGGCGCTCGGGACCACCCCCGAATCGGGGCGGTCCCCAGCGCCGCTGGCGGTCGACCGGTGGCCGGCACGCCGGCCGACCGCCGGGGTACGGCGGTCAGGCGTCACCGCGGCCCATCCGCACCGCGCCGAGGGCGAGCGGGACGACGATCCACAGCACCAGCATCGCCGCCGCGGCGCCCGGCGAGAGCAGGACGCCGAACATCGCGCCCGCGTCGTCGGCGCCGGCCAGCTGGCGGCCCAGCGCGGTCAACTGCACCGCCCCCACCCGGTGCTGCCACGGCTGCGGCAACATCCCGGTGACCACGACCGGCAGCAGGTGCCACAGCGCGACCAGCACCGCCACGCCGGCGGCGGTGCTGCGCATGGCGGCACCCACCCCCAGGCCGACCAGCGCGTACACCATCGCGACCAGCGCGCTGCAGAGCAGCGTCGGCAGCTGGTCGTCGGGCGACCCGATCGGCCGGTCGCCGAGGACCAGCCCGGTCACCGCCGCCGCCCCGAAGGCCGCCGCCAGGCCCGCGGCCAGCGCGAGCGGCGCCAGCACCAGCGCCTTGGCCACCAGGACCGTACGCCGCCGGGGCACGGCGGTGAACGTGGCCACCACCATGCGGCTGGCGTACTCGCCGGTGACCATCCGCACGCCCAGGATCCCCAGGGCGAGGGCGGCCACCCACACCGCCACCTCGGGCAGGTACGCCAGGGAGAACCGGGGCCGGTCCCGCTCGGGCAGCCGGTCCCAGACGCCGGCCGCCTGCAGGGCCACCAGGCCGACCGCGGCGATCGCGGCCGCCACCACGGCCAGGTTCATCCAGTTGGCGCGTAGGGTACGGAACTTCACCCACTCGGCGGCGAGCGCGTCGATCATCGGACATCCCTTCGGTGGACCAGCACGGCGGCGGCGGACAACGACACGAGGGTGTAGCCGGTCAGCCCGAGGGCGGCGGTCCAGAATGGACGGTGGGACAGATCGGGCAGCGACAGGGCGCCGATCCGGCCACCCCACGGCGACGCCACCAACGGGGCCACCACCGATGGCGCGAACAGCACCACGGCCAGGGTGCTGAACGCCGCACCCGGGGAGCGGGTGAGCACGCCGAGGGCCAGGCCGACCACACCCGCGACGGCGACCGCGGCAACCATGCCCAACAGCCCCGCCGTGGGTTGGCCCGCCCGCACCAGGTCGACCGTCGCCAGCGCCAGCAACGCGCACAGCGCGCAGGTGCCGGCGACCACCACCGCCTTGGCCAACAGGTGTCGCCGGCGGTGCGGCATCGCGGTGCCGGTCAGGGCGATCATGCCGGTGGCGTACTCGGTGGCCGAGGCGAGCACGCCCAGGGTGGCCAGGCAGGTCTGCACCACGGGCAGCAGGGCCCGCGCCATCGGGCGGGAACCGGCCAGCGGCAGGGCCAGCAGCACGACGACGAGCAGGACGGCGAGCACCCCGGTGGTGGACCGGTCCGTCCGAAACTTGATCCATTCCGCGGCGATGAGGTCGGTCACGGCGCCGTCGCCCGGTAGTCCACGCTCGCGGCGGTCAACGCCACGTAGGCGTCCTCCAGGGCGGCGGTGCGGGGTGTCACCTCGTGCACGGCGATGCCCCGGCCGGCGGCCAGGTCGCCGATCCGCGCCGGGGACAGGCCGGTCACCGCCAACGCGTGGGTGCCGGCACCGGCCACCGTCGCCCCGGCGGCCGTGAGGACCCGCGCCAGTTCCGCCGAGCGCGGCGAGCGCACCAGCACGCCGGAGCCGAAGCGTTCGGTCAGCTCCCGCACGGACGTGTCGGCGATCAGGCGGCCGCGGCCGATCACGACGAGCCGGTCCGCGGTGACCGCGAGCTCGCCCATCAGGTGGCTGGAGAGCAGCACGGTGCGCCCCTGCGCGGCGAGGGACCGCAGCAGGTCGCGGATCCAGCGCACGCCGTCGGCGTCGAGTCCGTTGACCGGCTCGTCGAACAGCAGCACGGCCGGGTCGCCCAGTAGCGCCACGGCGACGCCCAGTCGCTGTTTCATGCCCAGGGAGAAGCCGCCGACGCGGCGCCGGGCGACCGCGGTCAGGCCGGTCTGCTCCAGTACCGCCGCGACCCGGTCCGGGCCGATCCGGTTGCTGCGCGCCACCCAGCGCAGGTGGTCGACGGCCCGCCGGCCGCCCTGGACCGCCCCGGCGTCGAGCAGCGCGCCGACCTGGTGCAGCGGGTGCCGCAGGTCGGCGTACCGGCGCCCGTTGACCAGCGCGCAGCCCGAGGTCGGCGCGTCGAGGCCCAGCACGGCGCGCATGGTGGTGGACTTGCCGGCCCCGTTAGGGCCGAGGAACCCGGTGACCACGCCGGGACGGACGTCGAACGTCAAGTCGGCGACCGCGAGCGTGGGTCCGTACCGTTTCGTCAACTGGCGCAGTTCGATCACGGCGGACACGCTGCCGGACACGGACTACCCGCGCATCGGAGCAGCGGCGTAACGCTCGGGGTAGCGGATCCGACCCTGGTCCGACGGACCTCGGGCCGACGCCGGGGGCCCGGGCACGCCGGTACGGTGGGCCGGTGGAGCAGCCCGACGCGCGCGTACCGTTCGCCGGGCCGCCGCATACCCGTCAGCTGCTCTGGCTGGACCTGCTCGCCGCGCTGGCGGCGTTCCTGCTCCTGCCGCAGCCGCCGCAACCGCCCGCGCCGGCCTGGTGGTGCTACCTGTTGGCGGCCGGAATCGCGCTGCCACTGGTCGTCCGCCGGCGGTGGCCGGTACCGGTGTTCGCGGTGGTTCTGACCCTGTCAGTGGTGGCGTCGCTGCTGGACGCGACCCGTGACCCGTTCGCCGCGGCCGCGTTCGCGCTGTACCCGGTGGCGTTGACCGTCCCCCGGCGACGATGGCTGCCGGTGATCGGGGTCGGCACGGCGGCCCTCGGCCTGCTGCTGATCGTGGCCGGCCCGGCCGGGTGGTGGCTGGCCGACGCGAGCCGCTGGGTGACCGGGTCGGTCCTGCTGGGCGGCGCCTGGGTGCTCGGCCGCGGCGTCCGCGAGCGGCGGGCTCTCGCCGTGCAGGCCGCCACCCGGCAGGCGGAGCGGGCGGTGGCCCTGGAGCGGCTGCGCATCGCGCGGGAACTGCACGACGTGGTGACGAACGGTCTCGGCGTGATCGCCGTCAAGGCGGCGGTCGCCAACCACGTCGTCGGGCAGTGTCCGCAGGAGGCGCACCGCGCGCTGCGGGTGATCGAGTCGACCAGCCGCGACGCGCTCGACGAGATGCGGCACCTGCTCGGTGTGCTGCGCAGCGACGAGACGGTGCCCGACCTCGCCCCCGCGCCGGGCGCCGGACGGCTGCCGGAACTCGTCCGGCGGGCCACCGCCGCCGGCATCGACGTCGACGTCGACGTGAGCGGCGTGGAGACCCTGCCCGAGGGGGTCGGGCTGTCGGTGTACCGGATAGTGCAGGAGGCGCTGACCAACGTGGCCCGGCACGCCGCCACCGCGCGCTGCCGGGTGCGGGTCAACGCCACGGCGGGCGAGGTGCGGGTCGAGGTCAGCGACGACGGCTCCGGCGGCGGCGGGCGCCCGACCGCCGGGCACGGCCTGATCGGCATGCGTGAGCGGGTCGCTGTGTACGGGGGCACGTTCGCCGCCGGCCCGCGGCCCGAGGGCGGGTTCACGGTCACCGCCCACCTGCCCTACGGGCCGCCCGGATGAGCGGGCGGCGGGCTGGCCAGCCGCGCGGTCCGCGTGGCGGCCCGCGGTGAACCCGCCGGTGCGGGTGCTGGTCGCGGACGACCAGGCGCTGCTGCGGGGAAGCTTCCGGCTGCTGGTCGACACCGCTGCGGGGTTGACCGTCGTCGGCGAGGCGGCCACCGGCGCCGAGACGGTGGACGTCGCTCGGCGCGAGCAGCCCGACGTGGTGCTGATGGACG
>DASVVF010000757.1:0-4846 GCA_036386695.1 Catenuloplanes sp.
TGTCTCCTTTGAGTGCTGAGAGATGGAGGTGCGCGGTGTTCGGAGGTTCCGGTTCTGGCTGGGCGCTGTGGCCCCTGATCTACGCGGGATCCGGTCGATCAGGTCGGTGACGGTGCAGGGTCCGCGCCGCGCGTCACGAGCCTGCGCAGGGCTTGGCGCACGGTGGCGAGCGTTGCCTCGGCGTCGGTCACGGCTTCGCCGCGGGTGTGCAGGTCATCGCGGCGGGCGAGTGCCTGTTCGACCTCGTGCAGACCGGTGATGAAAATCAGTCGGGCCCGTTCGCCGCGGTCCGCGTCTGCCTGCAGGTGCGTCCATTCGTCGGCGTGTTGCGCGGCGATGCGCTCGAGTTCGGCGCTTGTTGCCAGAACGTTCGGCGGGATCAGGCTCAGCGCCGCGGCGAGGCGCCGGCCGCCGTCGCTGCGCTCCCGGTCGGCCCTGAGGCGTTCTCGCACGGCGACGTCGCGGTAGTGCTCGATGACGTCGGCGCTGGTCGGTCCGTGCACAGGTGGCACCCCGTCCCATCCTTCTGCCAGCCACTGCGTCAGCCAGGCGTGGAGTTCCTCGACCTGCGGGCGGGACAGCAGCACGGACTTGCCGTAGGTGTCGTAGACGGCGGCGCCGATACCGATGTGGACTTCGTCGGTGACGATCCCGACACCGCGAGGCGCGACGGCGAGCATCGTGCGGACGCCGATCTGGTGAAGCTCCAGGTGATTGCTGCGTTGCATCTGATAGTCCCTTTCGTCGATGTGGGCGAGGTGAGCTGTGCGCGCGACGCCAGCGGCGGTGGCTCGCGGCACTCGTTCGGCTGTCAGGTCTGCGGGGCGTCCTGGTCAAGGCCGAGGCGTTGGCGTTCCAACGCGATCAGGGCCCGTGCTGGGGCTTGCCAGCTGTCGTCGCTGGCCGGTGCGGGTGTGGTTCCGTCGGCCAGGGCGCGGAGGGCGGGGACCTGCGCGGCGTACGCGCCGCCGAGCTTCTCCAGGTCGGCGCAGGCGCGTTCCGTCGCGTCGCGCATCTTCTTGGTCCAGGGGCCTGGCTGACCCCACTGGTGCCGTAGGCGCCCGTACATGGAGCCTTCGCAGAGGTTGTAGCCGAGCCATACGACGGGTGGGTGGACGCCGAGGGCTTCGGCGAGCAGGGCGGCCTTGTCGTAGTCCCAGGCCCGACCGCGTCCCATCTGCCCTCGGTAGCCGGCGGGTCTGGGGTTGAGCAGGGTGCGCCAGAAGTCGGGGTGCACCGCGGTGGAGGCCACGAGGTCCTTGGCGTCGGTGAACCCTCCGGCGCTCAGAGCCTGCGGTAGCCGGTCGGTGAGCAGCCGGGCCAGTTCCCGCCGGGTCACCGGGGCGGCGGGGTTGTCCGCGCCGGACCGGCGTACCCGTGGTGCGGGGCCCGCCGGGTGCGGCGTCTGCACGAGGTCGGGCAGTGGTGCGCCGTCGGCGAGGTATCCCAGCAGCAGCGCGGCGAAGTCGCCGAGGATGTGTTCGAAGCCGCGGCACCGGTCGGCGTAGTCAGCGACCGGCAGCCAGCGACCACCGCCACGATGCCCGACCCGGTGTGCCGCCTCGTGCAGCAGGACACCGAGCAGTTGGTGGCGGTCGGCCAGGACATCGACGTGGATGGCCACCGCGCCGGTGGTGGGGTTGTAGAACCCGGCCGCACACGGGCTGGACTCGCTCTGGGAGTACACCCGGACCCGGTCCAGCGCGAAGGCCCCGATGCCACGGCGGACGAGCTGCGTGGCTGCGGCCAACGCCGCGCGCTGCTGATCTGTGAGGGAGCTGTCGGGCACCCAGGTGGTGGTGTTGCGGGTCGTCTGGTGGTGCCGCTGCTGGCGTGCCCGGGCGATCTCGACATCGAGCAGGCTCATCAACGCGAACTGGTTACGGGTGGACAACCCGTTGGCGGTGACCTCGGTGAACCCTTTGTCTTTCAGGTCGAGGGCCGCTTCCTCGTTGCCGGAGCTGGTGTAGAACGTCTGGGCGGGCAGGTGCGCGCGGGCCCAGGTCCGCCACGCCGCCCGGACCCGGGGTGCGGTGATCTCGGTGAAGAACTGTTCCGGCTCGCGCAGGTTGTTGCCGGCCAGGACGTGCGTGGCGAAGCGGTCGATGAGCACCGGGGCGTCGCTGCCGGCGAGGATGGTGCGGACCGCGTCGCGGAGGGCACCGGCCTCGATGACGGTGCGGTCGCGGTTCTGCAGCGCCTTGTCGGTCAGCGGCAGATCGTAGGAGGCCAGGAACCCGGGGACGGTGGTGACCAGGACGCCACCGATCCAGACCCGCCCGGGCTCCCCGGTCAGCACGCACGCCCCGGGCACCGCGGGCGGCTGGTAGCCGGGTTCGGTCAGCGCCCGGAACCGTCCGATCGCCTCGTCGGCGATGTCCTGCGCGCATGCGATGGTGATGACGGTGCCGCGGGTGCGCTCGTTGCGGAACAGGTGGTACACGAGGACTTCCGCGCCTTGCGCGGAGCGCGACGGGATGAGCCCGTCGAGCAGCCGCCGTCGTTCGACGGTCGGGGTGAAGCCGTAGCCGACGGTGTCGCAGCGCACCATGCCGATTCCGGGGCTGCGGGCCAGGACCAGGCAGGCGAGTTTCTTGCCCTCGCCGAACTGGCCGATCTGCGCGTTGGTCTTGGTGGAGTAGCCGAGGATGAGTCCTTCCTCGGGGATACCCGGCCCGTTGTCGGTGATACGCAGGTACCCGTCGGCCCAGGCGACGGTGGCATCCGGGTCCTCGTCGAGGGCGTTGGCGATAAGTTCACACAGCGCACGCACCGGGGTCCACGACTTCACGTAGTCCGGGGAAATGGGATAGGCCAGCGTGTCGGCGACGGTCGGGACTTGGGTGCGGAGCTTGCTCGCCTCACCGAGGGAGGGGTCGGTGCGGTCATCAGGATTCACGGTGATCTCCTCTTGGAGGGGTGGGATGGGGTTCGGCGCAGGACCAGCGACGTCGGCACGCTTGCCGGTCGCGCCGCGTATGCGGCGCCTGCGCGGCTGGTGAAGAAGGCGGCCTCCCGGCCGGGACCGGGTCGGGCGCCATGAGGTGCGCGGCGTGTGCGCGACCATCGGTGGACGCGCCGAGCAAGGCCGGCGGGGCCCTGCACCGCGTGCGTGGGGGTTAGCCCAGTGGGGCGTCCACTGAGGCCATGAACGCCACGGGGTCGGTGGCGGTCGCGGAGCTGTGGTCGCCGAGGTGGACCTCGTAGTGCAGGTGCGGGCCGGAGGAGTGCCCGGAGGAACCGACGACGCCGATGACGTCCCCGGCGGCGACCTGTTGGCCTTCGCGGACCAGCGGTTGGCGCAGTTGGTGGCAGTAGCGGGTGATGACCCCGCCGGGGTGGGTGATGTCGACGTACCAGCCGCAGCCGCGGGTCAGGTTCGGGTCGCCGTCGCGGTCGCAGCCGTACTCGGCGCCGGTGTTGGCGTAGACGGCGTTGCACCGCACGACGGAGACGGTTCCGGCGGCTGCGGCGTGGATCGGGGTGCCTTTCGGCACGGAGAGGTCCACGCCGTCATGTCCGGGGCGTTCGGCGGTGCGAAACCCGGAGCCGACCGGGCCGTGCAGCGGCTGGGTCCAGCCCTTCGCGCCGATGGTGACCCCGCAGGCGCCGAGGCCGTCGGTGAGGCCGGTGATGGCCCGGATGAGCGCGACGGCGTCGGGTTCCCACTTGGCGTAGGCGTCGGGGTACGCACTGCGCTGCACTGTCTGCGCGGCTTCGGTCAGCGGCATGGCCTGCCAGCCGTCAACAGCGAGAAGCCTGTCGTAGAACTTCCCGGCGGCGTAGGCCGGATCCTGGAGCTGCGAGGGTGTGCCCCAGCCCTGTGAGGGGCGTTGCTGGAACAACCCGACCGAGTCGTCAGCCCCGTCAGGTCTGTTGATCAGTGAGGATTCCTGCATCGCGGTGGCGACGGCGATGACCCACCCGCGGGGCGGCACCCGCTTCTGCGCGCCGACTGTGACGATCGCCGCCGCGTTGTTGACCTGCTCGGCCGACCACCTGCCGACAGCATCGCCACCGGCGGGGGCGCTGGGCTGTCCTGCGGATGCGGAGCCCGCCGACGCCGCTGGTACGGCGCACACCGCAGGTCCCGCGCCGCCGGCACCACCGCCGCCGAACAGACTCGCGACCAGGCCGGAGCACATCAGGATCACCGCGCACGCGGCGAAGGCGATCCCTGCCAGAATCCGGGTACTCATCGCCGGATCACCCCACTCGGTGCGGGCGAGGTGTCCACGGGCTGGCGGACGTCGGACGTGGACGGTGGCGTGGTCAGCGCAGGCGTGTACATGGCGGCTCCTCGGGGTGTTCGGGGCGGGGCATGCAGAAGCCGGTCAGCGCCAGGTGGCGCAGACCGGCTACCGGGGGTCCTCGCTGAGTGCTCGGCTTATTGGTGGAGCTGACGTTCGTGGCGTGGATGCGTGAGGGACCGCGTCGCCGGATGGCTACGCGGTCCCTGCGTGGTGACCGGTTCGGGTTGGCGGGCGAGGACGGCGACCTTCTCGCCATGCAACTGCGGGGCGCCGTCGGGGCCCTTGATGTGGGCGTTGGTCCAGATCCGGTCCGGGTCACCGTCGCGGTTGATGAGGCGTGCCGCAAATGGCCGCGGCGCAGCGCGCTCGTGGCGTTGGGGCCGCTCGGCGGCGGCGGCGTCGGTGTGGCCGGTCATGCTGGCACTGCGGTTGGGCTGAACGGGCGGCTCGCGGCGACCAGTGCCGCCAGTGCGGGCTGGGTGGCCGGCAGGTCGTCCGGGTCCGGGGTCTCGTCGATGAGCACGATCGGTGTGCGTTCGCGGTGGTGTCGGGTGAGTTGGTAGACGCGGCCGTCGACGTCGACGGCGTCAACG
>DASVVF010000758.1:0-3248 GCA_036386695.1 Catenuloplanes sp.
AGGCACCGTTGTCCCGCCTCGGTCCTGCCTGTAAGCGCAGCTCAGAGGCCCTGTGAGAGGTCTTTCTCCAGCTTGACATGCGGCGCATCGGGTGATTTGGCAACGCAGAGTGATGCACGGTTCACCCACTGCCCCGGCCAGTCCGAAGATCCGCACGCCGGTCGGGCGCTGGCCGACGACGCCGATGTGGGGCCCCTGGGGGCCCCGTTCATCCTATCGTGCGCAGCCGGCACAGCCCACCACTGGCGATCCGCGCCGCCGTGCGGGACGCTGATGAGGCAACCCCGGACGACTTCGCCAGCGGCGGACAGGGGGCGATATGGGCACCCCCGGTGGTGACAGCAATGGATGGCCCTCCGACGGCGGGCCACCCGAAGGCCTGCCCGAGCTGCCCGCCGACTGGGGCCGACTGATCATCCCCGACGACCCCGCGGCACTCGCCGACGAAGCGGCGGCGGTCCGCCGGGAGCTGCGCCGGCAACGCCGCCGCCAGCGCCTCGGGCTGCCCGCCCGCAACGGCGCCGACCGCAACGCCACCGGACTACGGATCCCGCTCGCCTTCCTGATCGCGGCCGTACTGGCCACCCTGGCCAGCGTGCTCGCGACCACCTGGCCGGGCCGTACTCCCCCGGCCGCCGCGCCACCCACCCCAACCGCGACCGGCGCCCCGGCCGGGCTGGTCGGGCGGGACCTGCCGGCCCTCGAACTCGTCGACGCCGGAGGGGGCACCGTCGCGCTGCGCGGCAGCCTGCCCGCGGTGATCCTCCTCCTCGACGGCTGCGCCTGCACGCGCCTGATCTCCGACACCGCCGCCGCCCGTCCGGACCTCACCGTCGTCACGGTCACCGCCGGCCGGGCGGCCCCCGGCTTCGCCCCCAACACCACCAGGTCCGCGCCGGCGGTCCAGGGACCGGGCGTTCCCATCCGCCACCTCATCGACCCCACCGGTGAGCTACGGGACAGCCTGGACCTGGGCACACCCGACGGCGCGGCCACGGCGCTGCTGGTGTCCCGGGCCGGCCGGATCGTCCGACTGGCCTCGCACACCACCTCGGTCGAGGACTTCCGCTCGGACCTGGCCCGGCTCTAGGACCAGGCCCGGTTCCGGGACCAGGCCCGGCTCCGGGGGGACCTGGCCCGGGCTCCAGCGGGCTCAGCTCGGGCCCACCTCCGGTACGACGGCGCTTCGGCGCCGGTCCGGGGCGTCCCGGTCAAGCAGGGCGGCGTAGAGGGTCAGCCCCGGCCCGAACGCCAGCATCACCACCCGCCGGGGCGGGGCGACCGACCGGGTCAAGGATTCAAGGATCATCAGCACCGTGGGCGACGAGCAGTTCCCGTACGTCGCCAGCACGTCGCGCGAAGCGGCCAGGGCCGTCGCCGGCAGCTCCAGCTGCTGCTCCACCACGGTCAGGATCCGGGGACCCCCCGGGTGCACCGCCCACCCGTCGACGTCGTCGCGGCAAAGGCCGTGCCGGCTCAACAGGTCGTCCACCAGCGCGCGCACATGCAGTGAGAGCACCTGCGGCACCCGCGGCGAGAGCCCCATCCGGAACCCGAGATCGGTCATCTCCCAGGTCATATGGTCCGCCGTCGCCGTGTCCGTGACAGCTGCGACCTCCCGGACGGCGTACCCCCCGGGCGCTGGGCCGGGGGCCGCGGCGGCGCCCGGGATCAGCACCACGGCGGCCGCCGCGTCCGAGAACAGCGCGTGCGCCACGATCTGCTGGGTGTCCACCCGGGTCGCCGGCTGGATGTGCAGACTGGTCAACTCGGCGCAGAGCAGCAGCGCCGGCCGGCCCCGGGCCGCGACGAAGTCCGCCGCCGACCCCAGGCCGGGCAGGGCCGCGTAACAGCCCATGTGCCCGACGAAGAGCCGCTGCGCGCCGGCCGCCATGCCCATGTCGCGGGCCAGCAGGATGTCCAGCCCCGGGGTGGCGTAGCCGGTGCACGAGCACACCACGAACAGGCCGATGTCGGCGGCGTCGACACCCGCGCCGGTCAACGCCCGCCCGACCGCCTCCTTGCCCAACGGCATGGCCTCCACCAGATAGCGGCGCATCCGCCGTTCCGTGGGCCAGGTCGAGACGTCCTCCACCAGCGGATTGACCGCCGCCTGGCGGGTGCGTACCCCCGCGTTGGCGAAGATCCTTCTGGCCAACGCGTGCGTCGAGCCGGCGTAGTACCGGGAAAAGAACCCGTCCCACATCTCATCCTGGGCCGCCTGGGGCGGAAGGGCCGTCCCGATGCCCGCGATCACAGGCCCGCTTGTCCGGTCGCTCACTGTGCCTCCTGTCCGAACCCCGCCGCCGCCCCCTAATGCCCCGCCGCACTCCGTTCATCCTCGCCATCCCGCCGCCCCCGGCGAGACCCGCACCACCGCACCCGCGCCACCGCGGCCGTCACCACCGCGGCCGTCACCCACCGCGGCCGTCACCCACCGCGGCCGTCACCACCGCGGCGCCGAACCGTCCCGGTCCGGGTCGGCACCGAGCGCGTCAGTGCCCAGCCAGTCGGCGCACACATCCGACGTCGCCGGTTGCAGCGAGCCGCACCGGGCATCGCGGTACAACCGTTCCAACGGATGCCCGCGCCGCATCGCGGACGTTCCGGCGGCCTCCAACATGGACGCCGCGACCTCGGCCGCGGTCGTGCCGGCGAGCAACTTCGCCCGCCACACCCAGCGGTTGGTGTCCGCGTCGCCGGGTGCCGCG
This sequence comes from Catenuloplanes sp., assembly GCA_036386695.1. GTDB lineage: Bacteria > Actinomycetota > Actinomycetes > Mycobacteriales > Micromonosporaceae > DASVVF01. Next base: position 2,712 of record DASVVF010000758.1, read on the forward strand.
TCGACCCGCCGCGCCGCCTCGGCCACCACCAGCCGGGCGGCCGCCACGGCGGCATCGGCCCGGCCGATGCGGGCCCGGATCGCCGGCAGGTGGCCGAGCTTGCGCTCGTTGACGTGGTCGACGGCGGCGTCCACCGCGGCCCGGGCGACGCCCACGTAGACCGCGGCGTAGCTGGCCACCATCCAGTGCGGCGCCAGCTGGGCGACCACCAGGGCCAGGCCCTCGACGCCGCCGAGCAGCGCCCCGGGCGGCACGGTCACATCCACGTGCAGATCGTTCGAGCCGGTGGCCCGCATGCCCAGCGCGTCCCAGGTCTGCTCCACCGTCACGCCCTCGCCCGGCGGCACCAGGAACTGCGAGACCTTGTCCGGGTCGGCCGAGCTGCGGGCCGCCACCAGGTACGCGTCCGCGTGCCCCGCCCCCGAGCAGAACGTCTTGGCGCCCTTGATGTGGAAACCCTCGTCGGTCTCCTCGTAACTGGTGGTCATCTGCGACAGCCGGGAGCCCGCGCCGCGCTCGCTCATCGCCACTGCGTAC
>DASVVF010000759.1:0-2533 GCA_036386695.1 Catenuloplanes sp.
CGCCCACGCGCGGGCTGACTCACACCACCACCATCGCCGTACCGCATACCACCAGCACAACCGACACCAACCGAAACCGTCGATCCCCCAAAAGAGTCACTCATAGACCGATCCAGACCTCGACCCCGAAAGGTGTCTAGCACCACATGGCATCCGCGCTCGGCCAGCGCCTTGGCGGTGGCAAAACCGATGCCGGCACTGGCCCCGGTCACCACCGCGACCCGACCGGCCTGGCTCGGCACGTCGTCGATGCTCCACATACCGCCGTCCCTTCCAGCATGCTTGGCCGCCATGAGCCCGCAAACTACACGGCGCGTTGATCGTGAACGCTGCGGCGGCCTCGGGCGGATCAAGAAACTCGATCACGCCGGATGGCGTTTCGTGACGGTCGGTGCATCCTGATGTGTCACCGACCGCGCGTCATCGCCGAGGGGACCACGCGTCCCATTCCCGCGGTGGACCCCGCGGTAGCCAGGGGCGGCCGCCGCCATACGCTCGCAGCGTGATCGACGACGACGCGCACGAACGAGTACTGGATCGGTTGATCGAAGCGCTGGCGGCGCAGGTGGACATCGCCGGGAGCCGCACCCTCGCGCCGGGCGCGGTTGCCGCGCTGGGCGACTTGAGCAGGGCCGAAGCCAGCTTGATTTTCGGGGCCGCGGGTCACCGCGTTCACTACGATGCGGACACCGAACCGATAGCAACGCTCATCCGGCTCGTCTCGGACGCGCAACGCTGCGCAGCCGGCGCCGACGCCGTCATCCGTCCGGGCGACGAAGTGCACCTTGCCAGCGGCCTTCTGCCGGACCCAGCGAGCAACGCAACGTCGGGGTCGGAGGAAGTAACCTACGTCGTCCGCTACGTCGGGGACGACGGAACGGTCGACGTGCAACCGGAGCTGACGATGGACTACGTCATCGAGACAGTGCCGGCAGCCGCGGTGAGGCCGAAGGCCGACGGGAGGCCGATGCCCTCACAGACGGTGATCGATGATTCGGTCGCCTGGCCGACCGGGGCTGCCGACGGACCGGGCTGACCATGGCCAGCCTCGTCGTACCCCTGCATGAAGCGGTCCTGCCCGCCGCGCAGCGCGGCGAGCCGTGCCGCCTCGGGAGCCGTGACCGGCGAACCGCCGTAGTGCGCTCCCGGCGGTGGCTCTGCTTGCCGGAGGAGTACCTCCGGAGACCCGGACCGTCGGTGTGCCCGATCGTGGTGCGGACGAACGGCGCTCGCGACGGAGCGTGGGGTGGATTCCGCCACCGATCAACGCTGCTGCACACCCGAGCCGACCCGGCGCCGACCGGCTCACCGCCGTTCACGACGAGTCAGCCCAGCGTTGGCGACACTCGTCTCTTTACATATGGAGATGGTCTACCTATGGTGGCTCCATGACCGATGCGCCATCGCGAATGCGCGAACCGACCTACTTCATCCTGGCCGCGTTGCAGGACGAACCCCTGCACGGTTACGCCATCATCAAGCGGACCGAGGAGCTGTCCCGGGGGCGGGTCCACCTGGCCACCGGCACGCTCTACACCGCCCTGGACCGGTTGGCCGCCGAAGGTTACGTCGTCGCCGTCAAGGAGGAGGTCGTCAACGGCCGAGCCCGGCGGTGCTACGCCCTGACCCCCAGCGGCCGCGCCGCTCTGGAGTCGGAGGCCGCGCGGATGGCGGAGTCCGCCCGCCTGGTGACCGATCGCGCGGCCCGCGCGGCGACGAGCCGGCCGGCGGTGGGGTTCGCGTGAGCGACATCCTGATGCGGCGCTACGAGCGTCTCCTCAACGTGTACCCGGCCGACTACCGGCGGGCGCGCGGCACCGAGGTGCTGGAAACCCTGCGCGAGGCCGCGGAACCGGGGCGGCAGCGTCCCGCGCGACACGAAGTGGTCGCCCTGATCCTCGGCGCCCTCCGGGTACGGGCCGGCTCGCACGGCCGCCGGACGACCGGGCAAACCTGGCTGGCGGCGCTGCGGCTGGGCGCGCTGTCGCTGTTGGTTCTGCACGCCGCCAACACGGCGGCGCACTTCGTCGTCGTCGAATACGAGGGTTACGGCGGCGACTACGGGTGGGCCCTGCTACCGCGGGTCGGGCCGCCCCTCGGGCTCGCCGTGGGCCTGGCGCTCAACGGCTGGGCGATAGTCGCCGTCCTGCGGAGCAGGTACCGCACCGCCATGGTGGCGGCCGCGCTGACCTTCGCCGCGGCCGAACTGATGGAGTTGGTGCTCCACGGGCCAGGGTCGCTGGGCTTTTGGCAGCTTCCGCTGGCCGTGGTCCTGTTGATTCCGTTGCTGCGGCGGCCTGCCGTGGCGGTGTCCAAGTCGGTCAACTACGTGCTCGCGGTCCCGTTCCTCTTCGCGGCCCTCACTCTCTACTCCGGGCTGGGCGGTCCGCATGCGATACCGCTGCGGATCGGGGCGCTCGCCTCGGTGTGCGTGGCGGCTTGCCTCTGGTCGGTCGTGGACGAACGGGTCGCGCTGACCCTTGGCCTGCTGCTGCTCGACAGGTTGCTGGCTCAGGCCGTCTTCTCGTTGCGG
>DASVVF010000760.1:0-2600 GCA_036386695.1 Catenuloplanes sp.
GCGCGTCACCGGCGACCGGTGACCCGTCCTCCGTACCCTGCCGGGTGCGCGGCCGGCGGCCACCCGGACCGCCACGGCCCTCACCGCGACCGGAGTCACCACGGCCGTCTCCACGGCCCGAGCCGGCGCGACCGGAGTCACCACGGCCGGAGTCCCCGCGCCCGGAGTCCCCGCGCCCGGAGTCCCGACCCCGGCCGGTCTCCGGCCGGCCCCGGCGGCGGCCGCCACCGAGGTCCTCCTCGACCTCGGCGGACAGCCCGACCCGGGTGCGGTCGGCGGTCGGCAGGGTGCCGGAGATGTCGGTGGGGATGCCCAGGTCGGTGAAGAGCGCCGGCGAGGTGTGGTAGGTCTCGGGCGGCTCGGGCAGGTCAAGGCCCATCGACTTGTCGATCAGCCGCCAGCGCGGCATGTCCTCCCAGTCGACGAAGGTCACCGCCACCCCCGTGGCGCCGGCCCGGCCGGTACGCCCGATGCGGTGGGTGTAGGCGTCGGGGTCCTCGGGACAGTCGTAGTTGATGACGTGCGTCACACCGGAGACGTCCAGGCCGCGGGCGGCCACGTCGGTGGCGACCAGGACGTCGATCTTGCCGCTGCGGAACGCCCGCAGGGCCCGTTCCCGCGCGCCCTGACCCAGGTCGCCGTGCACGGCCGCGGCAGCGAAACCGCGGAAGTCGAGGTCCTCGGCCACCCGGTCGGCGGCCCGCTTGGTCCGGGTGAAGATCATGGTCAGGCCCCGGTCCTCGGCCTGCAGGATCCGGGCCACCACCTCGATCTTGTTCATCGGGTGGGTCCGGTAGACCACCTGCTTGGTCAGCGGCGACGGGCCGGTCTCGGCGCTGTGGCCGGCGTGGATGTTGACCGGGTGGCGCAGGAACCGGCGGGCCAGCGCGACGATCGGGTCCGGCATGGTGGCCGAGAACAGCATCGTCTGCCGATCCTCCGGCAGCATCGCGAGGATCTTCTCGACGTCGTCGAGGAAGCCCAGGTCGAGCATCCGGTCGGCCTCGTCCAGCACCAGGGCGCGGATCCGGTCGAGGCGCAGGTGCTTCTGCTTGGCCAGGTCGAGCAGCCGGCCCGGGGTGCCGACCAGGATCTCGACGCCGCTCTTGAGCGTGTCGAGCTGAGGCTCGTACGCCACCCCGCCGTAGATCGGCAGCACCCGCACGCCGCGGGTCCTACCGGCGGCGGCGATGTCCTTGGCGACCTGCAGGCCCAGTTCGCGGGTGGGGACGACGACCAGAGCCTGCGGCAGCCCGTCGGCGCCCTCACCGGGGGCGAGCACGCGCTCCAGCAGCGGTACGCCGAAGCCCAGCGTCTTGCCGGTGCCGGTGGGGGCCTGGCCGATCAGGTCGGTGCCGCGCAGCGCGATCGGAATCGCGTACTCCTGGATCGCGAAGGAGCGCTTGATGCCCACCGCCGCGAGCGCCTCGACAGTCTCCGGACGGACGCCGAGTTCGGCGAAGGTCGGGTTGTCGGGGCGGACCGCCACCGGGGGGGAGGTCTGGATTTCTTCCTGATTGTCGATCATGGAGTTTGGGGGGTGCCCTCTCGTGGTGCGCCCCGTTTTTCAATCCGGAGGGCGCGATATGGGTGGGGCGCGGGCCACACGCGATGTGGATCGCGGGCCGCACGCGCGTCGCGGGCAAGTGACTCCCAGGAAGTCCAGAGGACCCCGCTGGAGCTGATGCCTGCGGCGACGGGAACCAGTCTACCCGACCGGATGAATCCGCACCTCAGACCGATCCGGCCGCCCCCTGGGCCGCGGCGCTGTGGCGTACGTCGTCATCGGGTCCCGGGGCGGTAACCTGCCGTCGTGCCACACGCCGCGAACCCCGCCGACGAAGCCGTCATCGATCTGCTCGGGATGCTGGGGTACGGGGAACTTCTCGCCTTCGAGCGGATGGCCGCCGACGGGCGGCTGGCGCCGGATCTGCGCCGCCGCGCCATCCTCAGTGAGATGGCGGCCGTGGAGATCGCCAACTTCCGCCGGCTGGCCGACCGGCTGACCGCCCTGGGCGTCGACCCGGACGACGCGATGGCGCCGTTCGTCGGCGCACTGGACGAGTTCCACGACTCCACCGAACCGCGGGACTGGCTGGAGGCGCTCACCAAGGCGTACGTCGGCGACGGGATCGCCGACGACTTCTTCCGGGAGGTGGCGGCGTTCCTCGGTCATCACGACCGGGACCTGGTCCTGGACGTGCTGCACGACAGCCGGCACGATGACTTCGCCAGCGGCGAGATCCGGGCCGCCACCGCCGACGACCCCAAGACCCGTGACCGGCTGTCGATGTGGGCGCGGCGGCTGGTCGGTGAGGGACTCTCGCAGGCCCAACGGGTGGCGGCGGAGCGCCCCGCACTGGCCGCCCTGATCATCGAAGGCGTCCGGGACCAGGCCGGCGTGCAGGGGTTGTTCCGCCGCCTGACCGCCGCCCACACCACCCGGATGGCCACCCTCGGGCTGAACAACTGAGCGGCTGAACAACTGAGCCGGCCCGAGCCCCGGACCGGCCTGCGCCACCGGCCCGGTGCGCGGCGGTTGGCCGTCAGCGGGCGGTGAAGCCCACCGGCCGGGCCGACGACTCGGCGATCTCGACGTA
>DASVVF010000761.1:0-4851 GCA_036386695.1 Catenuloplanes sp.
GGCGGCTTGCCCGCCGAGCCGGCGCCGTTCGCGTTCCCATGCCCGGCGAACCGGGGTCCGGTGCGGGGCGCGGTCACCTGGTCAGCCGCTGCGGCGGTTACCCCACTGCCGTGGGCCCTGCACCGAGCCGCGACCCGCGACATGCTGCTCCTTGCCGGAGGTCGGCTTCGGGGCCGCGGACCCCTTGCCACGGGCCCGCCGGGCAGCCCGGTTCTCGAACACCGGTTCGTCGGCCGTGGCCTCAGCATCGCCGGTGTCGTCGGTCTGGCCGGCGTCCTCGGTCTCGCCGGGCTCCGCGTCCAGCGGAATCTTCCGATCTGACATCGCATTTCTCCCTGGACTCGTCAGCGGGGCCGAGCAGCCCCGGCTCATTATTGCCCGTCGCCCACGGCCGACGACCGCCGCGCCCGGAAACCCGCATCCGCGCGGCGGGCCCGACCGCCCGGTGGGGCCGACCGCCCGGCCCACCCGCCCGGTCGCAGGCGTCTCGCGACGACCGGGGCCATGCCAGGGCGCCGGGAACGGCTTCATCCGCGTTGCCGGATGCCGATAACAAAGGTAGGTCCCGGCAGCGGTCGAGCGGGCGATGGAGGAGGAGAGGCAGTGTTGCAGTGGCAGCCGTACGCCCTGCTTCCCCTCACCGGGATGATCATCGCCCCGTTCGTGGTCGTGTTCGCGGTGCGCCACCGGCACGCCACCCCCGCCGCCGCGGCGGTCGCCATGGTCGCCGTCGGGGTGGGGCTGTGGGCCGCGGAGGACGCCATCGGCGGCTTCCTCACCAACCTGCAGTGGCGGACCAATCTGGCGCTGATCCGGTTCCCGGCGATGAAGGTGACCGTCCTGGGCTTCTGCTGGCTCAGCTGGACGTTGATCTACGGCGACGCCAGAGTCTCCCGGCGGCTGGTGGCGCTGCTGCTCGTCGAGCCGACCCTGGTCACCGTCGCGGCCGCCACCAACCACTGGCACGGCTGGCTCTTCGCCGCCACGGAACTGGTCGGGCAGCCGAGCATGTTGCGCATCTACCCCGGCCCGCTGTTCTACGTCCAGAGCGCCTACACGTACGCGATCATCCTGGTGATGCTGGTCGGCGCCCTGCGGGCCCTGCGCACCGCGTCCGACCTGCACCGCCGCCAGTTGGGCACGATCCTGCTGGCGGCGGCGTTCCCGATCGCCGGCAACATCGTGACGCTCGTGCAGTTCGCCAACGGCGGCGGCGGGGACTACGCCGTCGTCGGGTTCGGCCTCACCGGCCTGCTCACCGGCTGGGCCGTCTTCCGCCAGGGACTTCTGCGCCTGGTCCCGATCGCCCGAGGGCTGGTGCTGGAGCGGATCAGTGACGCCGTGGTGGTGCTGGACCGCGACGGCCGGGTGCTCGACCTCAACCCGGCGGCCGCCCGGCTGGTCCGGTCGATCCGGCCCGACCAGCCGTCCGGCCTCATTGGTCTGCCCGCGGACCAGCTGTTGCCGGACGAGGTCGCGCGCAGGTGGCTGACCGACGGCGAGCATTCGATGGCGTTGCCCGAGCGCCGCATCGACCTCGACACCCGCTCCAGCGACCTGACCGACCGGCAGGGCCGGCCGATGGGACGCGTGGTGGTGGCCCGTGATGTCACCGAGTTGAACCACCAGAAACGGGCCCTGCGGGCCGCGTTGCGGGAACGGGACGAGTTGGCCGAGGCGCTGCGCCACCAGGCGTTCCACGACAACCTCACCGGGCTGGCCAACCGGGCGCTGTTCGCCCAGCGGCTGGCCGACGAGTACGCCCGCGCCCGTCGCCGAGGCTCCGGCGGGGGCGCGGTGGCCATGCTGGTCGACCTCGACGACTTCAAGCCGGTCAACGACCGGCTCGGGCACCACTTTGGTGACCTGCTGCTCCAGGAGGTGGCCGGCCGGTTGCGCGCGGCGCTGCGGGAGGTGGACACGGTGGCCCGGCTCGGTGGCGACGAGTTCGCGATCGTGCTGGCCCAGCCGCAGCGGGAAAGTGTCACGGCGGTCGCCGGGCGGCTGATCGAGGCGCTCCAGGTGCCGTTCGTGATCCAGGGTGAGGAGTTGCGCGTCACGGCCAGCATCGGGGTGGCCGTCGACCCCGACGCGACGGCCAGCCCCGACCAGCTGCTGCGCGACGCCGACGCGGCGATGTACCAGGTGAAGCGGCGGGGCAAGGGATCGTTCCTGCTCTTCGAGCAGCCTCGCGGCTAGAACGGTCACACCATGCCCATCCCGTGCCTCACGGCCCGGGTACCCATACGTACGGCACCGTCCGTATCCACCTCCGGCACCGTCCGTACCCACCTCCGGCAGCGGGCGTACCCACCTCCGGCAGCGGGCGTTCGTCGGCTACGTCCGGACACCGGTCCGCGCCGGCACCCGTGACGTCATGACGACGCACCGAGCAGGCCCAGCCGGTGCGCGACCGCGGCGGCCTCCACCCGGTTGCGCACCGACAGCTTGGCGATGATCCGGGAGACGTGCACGCTCGCGGTCTTCGGCGAGATGTAGAGCAGTTCGGCGATCCGGCCGTTGCTGTGCCCCTCGGCGACCAGCCGCAGCACCTCCCGCTCGCGGGCCGTGAGCACGTCGGGGCCCGGCACGGTGCCCCCGCCGCCCGGCCGCAGGCCGACCCGCCGGGCCAGCGTAGCCGCGGCCTGGGCCAGCGGTACGGCGTGCAGCCGCCCGGCGATCGTCGCGGCCTCCTCGGCTGCGGCGGCCGCCGCCGACCGATCCCCCGCCGAGGCCGCCGCAGCCGCGGCTGACAGTTGCGCCAGCGCCAGCGGGTACGGCTGGCCGTCGGCCCGCCATGCGGCGACCGCGGCCTGCCAGGCCGGCAGCGCGTCCGGCCCGTCCGCCAGCGCGGCCCGAACCTGGGCGGCGCAGGCAACCTCGGCCGGGTACCGCGCCGGGAGGGTACCTGCCAGTTCCTCGATGCGCCGGCGCAGCGCGGCAACGACCGTGCCGGCAACGGACCGTGCCCCGATCGCGGGTGGGCCACCGCCCGGTGGCACGTCGGCCGGTGGCACGTCGGCCAGTGGCGTGGCACTGGCAGCCGACGGCGTGACAACCGACGGTGTGACAGCCGGTGGCGTGACAGCCAGGACCCGGGCGGCGGTGCTCAACAGCGGCCACGCGTACCGGAGCTGTGCGGGCAGGTCGGGGTGGTGCACAGCATGGACGGCCGCGTCCAGCGCGCCCGCACCGTCACCGCCGCTGAGCGCGCCGAGAACCTGCAGCTCCAGCAGCGGTAACCGGTCCTCGGGCCGCAGGTAGGGCTTGCCCAGGAAACTCAACGCCCGGCTGAGCAGTTGGCCGGCCGCCGGATGACCCCGGGCGAGCCGCAACCTGGCCCGCACCGACAACCCGGGCAGCGCCAGTATGCCAGGTGGATCGAGCCGGTCGACCTGGGCACAGCAGGCGTCAGCTTCGTCCCACCGGCCGAGGGCGACCAGCGCCTCGGCGTGGTTGGCCAGCAGGTAGACCCCGGTCGTCCGGCTTACCCCGACCCGGTCGGCATCCGGAACACCCTCCCGGGCGGTCGCCGCGGACTCGGCGTACCGGCCCACTTCGAACAGCGCGTCGGAGATGTTCACCAGGGCCTTGATGAGGTTGGGCAGGTCCCCGGCGGCGCGGGCCTGCCGCACCGCCTGCCGGGTCTGGACGAGCCCTTCCTCGGGGGAGATCTCCTGACTGCACACCCGCCCGAACGTCACTGTCGCGGCCACCTGGGTGGCCAGGTCGCCGAGGTCGGCGGCGGCGGCCAGCGCCTCGCGGGCGATCCGGGTGCCCTCGGCGGGCTCGACGCTGGTCAGAATGGCGGCGATCTCGGCCAGCAGTTCAACCCGGGCCGGGTCGGCGCTGTCGCGCAGCAGGGCGTACGCCTCCCGCAGCTGGGTGGCGCCGTCGCCCTTGCCGGCGTTGCGGATCAGTTTGCCGCGCCGTACCAGCAGCCGGGCGGCGCGCAGCGGCTCCGCGGCGTGGTCGATGTCGGCCAGCGCCGCGCGGGTGAGGCTGAACGCCCGGGTGTGGTCGCCGGCCTGGATCGCCGCCAGCGCCGTCTCCTCCAGCAGGTCGAGGTGATCGATGCCCAACCGCTCGGCGGCGTCGGGCACCTGCTCCCACAGCTCCAGCACCCGTTCCAGCAGGCTGCTCGCCTCGGCGTAGGCGTACCGCTGGGCGGCGGCGGTGGCCGCCACCCGCGCCGCGATCAGCGCCCGCGGATGATCATGCGCCGCGTACCAGTGGTGGGCGGTCTCGGCCGGCGCCCGGGCCGGGTCCACCAGCCGGGGGTCGGCGTCGATGGCGGCGGCGTATCCGGCGTGCAGCCGCGCGTGCTCGCCGGGCAGCAGGTCGTCGTGCACCGCCTCGCGCACCAGCGCGTGCCGGAATTCATAGCCACCGTCGGGGTCCGCGACGACCAGCTGGGCGGCGACCGCGGCCCGCAGGGCATCCTCCAGTTCGGCGTCCGGCAGCCCGCACACCTGCGCCAGGAGGTCGTGACCGATGCGGGTGCCGCCGACCGCGGCGATCCGTAACACCCGCTGGGTCGGCTCGGGCAACCGGTCGATCCGGGCGAGCACCAGGTCGCGCAAGGTGTCGGGGATGTCGGCGCAGCCGGTCGGCCCGCCGGTGGCGGCCAGTTCCTCGACGAAGAAGGGATTGCCCTGGGCCCGGCGGAAGATGATGTCGACCGTGGCCGCCGACGGCTCGAAGCCGAGCAGGTGGCCCAGCACCTGGCCGGTGCCGTCCCGGTCCAGCCGGTCAAGCTCGTGGCGCTGCACCCCGCGCACCCGGTCCAACTCGGCGAGGAACGGCCGCAGCGGGTGGCCGCGGTGTAGTTCATCGGTGCGGTACGTGCCC
>DASVVF010000762.1:0-3868 GCA_036386695.1 Catenuloplanes sp.
TGGTGGGTTCCCAGGTCGCCCGGCACCCCGACATCGTCCGCCGGACGGTGGCGGAGGGACACGAACTCGGGGTGCACACCTTCACCCATCCCCGGTTGACCGCGTTGAGCCCGTGGCGGCGCCGCCTGGAGTACTCCCACACCCAGATGGTCATCGCCCGGGCGGCTCACGTCCGTACCGCGCTGCTGCGGTTCCCGTACTCGTCGCGGGCCGACGCCATGGACGACGCGACCTGGCCCCTCGTGCGGGAGGCCGGTGAGCTGGGATACCTCGTGGTCGTCAACGACATCGACAGTCGCGACTGGGCGAAACCGGGGACGGACCAGATCGTCCGGAGCGCCACCCCGGCCGGCGGGGCCGGTGTGGTGGTCCTGATGCACGACGGCGGGGGAGACCGGACCGAGACGGTGGCGGCCCTGCGTCGCTTCATCCCGCTGATGAAGGCCCGCGGCTACCGGTTCACCACGGTGTCGGAAGGGCTGAACCTGACGTTCGGTCCCCGGCCCACGGCCGGCACGGCACCGCGCGGGCCGCTCGCCCGCAATCCCCCGGCCGCCGACGCCGACGCCTGGCGTGGTGGCGCGCTGGCCTGGACTCTCGCCATCGCGCGGGGCACCGTACGGGGGCTCACCGTGCTGTTCGTCGTGGTCGGCGTGCTGACCATCGGCCGTACCGCCCTGATGCTGCTGCTCGCCCGGCGCAATGTGCGCCGACGCCGGGCGGTGGACTGGGTCTGGGGGCCGCCGGTGACCGACCCGGTCTCGGTGGTGGTGCCCGCCTTCAACGAGAAGGAGGGCATCGAGGCCGCGGTGCGGTCGCTGGCCGGCGGCGACCATCCCGAGATCGAGGTGGTGGTGGTCGACGATGGCTCGACCGACAACACCGCGGCGCTGGCCCGGGGACTGCGGCTGCCGAACGTGCGGGTGGTGAGCATTCCGAACGGCGGCAAGCCGAACGCTCTCAACACCGGGGTCGCGTTGGCCAGCCATGAGCTGATCGTCATGGTGGACGGTGACACCGTCTTCGAGCCGGAGTCCATCCGCCGGCTGGTGCAGCCGTTCGCCGATCCGGCGGTCGGCGCGGTGGCCGGCAACGTCAAGGTCGGCAACCGCGGTGGTCTGTTGGGTCGTTGGCAGCACATCGAGTACGTCATCGGCTTCAACCTGGACCGCCGGCTCTACGAGGAGCTGCGCTGCATGCCGACGGTGCCTGGGGCGATCGGGGCGTTCCGGCGCAGCGCGCTGCGGGGGGTCGGCGGCATGAGTGACGCGACCCTGGCCGAGGACACCGACGTCACGATGGCGTTGTGCCGCGCCGGTTGGCGGGTGGTGTACGAGGAGAGCGCGCGGGCCTGGACGGAGGCGCCCAGCACCCTGGCCCAGTTGTACCAGCAGCGTTACCGGTGGAGTTACGGCACCATGCAGGCGATGTGGAAGCACCGGGCGGCGCTGCGCCACACCGGTCACTCCGGGCGCTTCGGTCGACGGGGACTGCCCTTCCTGGCCCTGTTCGGGGTGGCCCTGCCGCTGCTGGCCCCCCTGGTGGACGTGCTGACCCTGTACGGCCTGGTGCTGGTGGGCCGGCGGGAGACCATCGTGGCCTGGCTGGTCATGCTCGCGTTGCAGCTGTTCACCGCCGTCGTGGCGTTCCGTCTCGACCAGGAGTCGCTGCGTCCCCTCTGGTCGTTGCCGTTGCAGCAGTTCGTCTACCGGCAGCTGATGTACCGGGTGCTCGTCCAGTCCGCCGTCACCGCCCTGGCCGGGCGGCGGCTGCGGTGGCACAAGCTGCACCGCACCGGCCTGGCCACCGCCCCCGGGCCGGTCGGGGAGCCCGGGCCGCCGGCCCCGGCCCCGGCCACCGGACCTGCGGCTGTCGGCCCGGTGCCTGCGGCTGTCGGCCGGGTGGCTCGGGCAGGCGGTCCGGTGCCTGCGGCTGTCGGCCCGGTGGCTCCAGCCGTGGAGCCGGCGGCGTCGGAGGCCGTCAAGCTGGTGCTGCGGTCGGCCGTCGAGCCGGTGCGGTCGGCGCCGGCGCCCAGGGGGCTGTCGCCGCAGGGCGGCGCGGGTGCCGGGCGGGACAGTCGCAGCGCCGACACGGCCGCCCGATGATGGATCCCGGTGGGGACCTCGACGCCACCCGCGCCGGCCCCGCCCGGGGCGGCGACTCCGGCCGCTCCGACGGCATATCGTCAGAGGACATCGCCGGAACCGGGCTGAAAGGCTGACGCCAATGCATTTTGCCACCGTGACCCTGGATCCGGCCTTCGCTGTGGGACAGGTGGACCCGCGCCTGTTCGGGGCCTTCGTCGAGCACATGGGTCGGTGCGTCTACACCGGGATCTTCGAACCCGGGCACCCGAGCGCCGACGAACACGGGTTCCGTGACGACGTGGCGCAGCTGACCCGGGACCTGGGCGTGCCGATCGTCCGGTACCCGGGTGGCAACTTCGTCTCGGGCTACCGCTGGGAGGACGGCGTCGGCCCGGCGTCGCAACGGCCGACCCGGTTGGATCTTGCCTGGCGCTCGCTGGAGACCAACCAGGTCGGGGTGAACGAGTTCCAGCGGTGGGCCGCCGCGGTGGGCAGTGCGACGATGATGGCGGTCAACCTGGGCACCCGCGGCATCGACGCCGCCCGCGATCTGGTCGAGTACTGCAACGTGGCCGCCGGCACGCACTGGTCGGACCTGCGTCGGGAGCACGGTGCGACGGACCCGCACGCGGTCAAGGTGTGGTGCCTGGGCAACGAGATGGACGGTCCGTGGCAGATCGGCCACAAGACCGCTCAGGAGTACGGCCGGCTGGCCGCCGAGGCGGGCAAGGCGATGCGGCGGGTGGACCCGGGCATCGAGTTGGTCGCGGCGGGCAGTTCGAACCGACGGATGCCGACCTTCGGTTCCTGGGAGGCCACCGTTCTGGCCGAGACCTACGAGCTGGTCGACTACGTGTCGCTGCACTCGTACTACGAGCAGCACGGTGACGACCGGGACAGTTTCCTCGCCGTGGGCGTGGACATGGACCGGTACATCGAGGAGGTCGTCGCGACCGCCGACCACGTCCGGGCCGTGGGTCGGCACCGCAAGCGCCTGCACCTCGCCTTCGACGAGTGGAACGTGTGGTACCAGGACCGGTTCGTTGGTGAGCGCAACCTGGAGATCGGGCACGCCCCCCGCCTCATCGAGGACGTGTACTCGGTGACCGACGCCGTCGTGGTGGGCAGCCTGCTGATCACCCTGCTGCGGCACGCCGACCGGGTCAGGATCGGTTGTCTGGCCCAACTGGTCAACGTGATCGGTCCGATCATGACCGAACCCGGCGGGTCGGCCTGGCGACAGTCGATCTACCACCCGTTCGCGCTCACGTCCCGGCACGGCCGGGGCACGGTGCTGCGGGTCGAGCCGCGAGGTCCCGTGCACGACACCGCCGACCACGGCGAGGTGCCGACCCTGGACGCGGTGGCGGTGCGCGCGGCCGACGGCGAGAGCCTGGCGCTGTTCGCGGTCAACCGGGACCGCACCCGGCCGATGACCCTCGACGTCGACCTGCGCGGCATGCCCGGCCTCGCCACGGCAGAGCATGTCGCGATCGCCGACGACGACGCCGACGCGGTGAACACGGCCGCGGACCCGGACCGGGTGGTGCCCCGCCGGCTGGACGAACCGAAGGTCGATAGTGGACGGCTCAGCGCCGTCCTACCGCCGCTGTCCTGGAACATGATCCGGCTGGTCGGCGGTCGCCGGTAGCAGTCGGACCCCCGGGGCGGCGTCGATCAGCGGGTCACGGTGACGCCGTTGATTCTGACGTTGGTGAAGCGACGGCCGTCGACGAAACTGAACACGTTCGAGGTGTTCGCGACACCCCGGAAGTCACAGT
>DASVVF010000763.1:0-2921 GCA_036386695.1 Catenuloplanes sp.
GCTGGCCGCGCCGACACCCGCCGCCGAGTCGCGCGGGCGGATGCACCTCCGGGCGGAGGTCGCCGGTTCGTCGTTCTACGAGGTCACCTACTACGCCCGGGTCGGCAACGCCGCATGGACGCCGATCGGCACCGACGACACCGCCCCGTACCAGGTGTTCCACGACGTCAGCGGGTTGCGGCCGGGCACACCGGTGCGGTACCGCGCCGTCGTGCGGGACAACGCCGGGCACACCGCGGTGAGCGGCTCCGTGCGCGCCAGCGTGCCGGCACCGGCGCTGACCATCGAGTCGCCGCGCGAGGGCAGCGGCGTGCGGGGGACCGTCGAGGTGCGCGCCACCGCCGACCCGGACCGCGCCACCCACCGGGTCAGCTTCCAACGGCGGGTGGACGGCCGCCCATGGACCGCCATCGGCGCCGACTCGTCGTCACCGGCGTACACCGTCTTCGACGACCTGGCGCCGCTGAACCTGGCCGCCGGCGCGGTGGTGGAGTACCGGGCGACCCTGGTTGGGCCCGGGACCCGGGTGACCAGCGCGGTGCGCCGGGTCCGGGCCGCCGGCCCGCCGGCGACCACGGCCCGGCTGCACTACCTGCGGCCGGCCGGCGACTACGGGCAGTGGGGGCTGCACCTGTGGGGTGACGGGGTGGACCCGGCGGCGCTGGGCCGGGTGCGGTGGGACAACCCGTGGCCGGCGACCCGGGTGGTGAACGGGTGGGCCGAGTACGACATCCCGCTGGTCGACGACACCCGGCCGGTGAACTTCATCATGCACCTGCCCGGTGGCGACGTCGTGCCAACCACCCGGGAGCCGGGCGGTGACCGGTCGTTCGTGCCGGTGGACACCCCCCAGGTGTGGATCCGCCAGGGGGACCCGACCGTCTACACCAGCCCACCACCGCCCGGCTAGCGGTCACGCAACCGTATGCTGGCGCCGTGGAGGAGTCCGCCGACCGCGCGTTCAGCGACCGGCAGGACGCCCTGGAAGCGCTGATCCGCACCCCCCGCCCCGGGCGACGCCGCGCGGTGACTCCATGGACGCTGCGTTCGGCCGCCGTCGGCCTGTGGCTGCGGGCGGCCCTGCGGCTCGTCGTGCTGGTACTCGCCGGGTTCTACGTGTCCCACGACATCGCGGTCGGCGAGCGGTCGATCGACTTCCCGGACGGCGCCCTGTTCGTCTGGACGCACTACCTCGCGTGCGAGGTCGACAACGTGCTCGGGGTGCCCGCTGGCTGGTTGACGGCGGCCATCACCGGTTCGGCCTGGACGACGACCTGGCTGGTGGCGTACACCGCGGTGACGGTGGGCTACGTCCTGTGGGGACGGCTGGTGTGGCGGGGGGCCGTGGACGCGGTCCGGACGGGCGAGAACGCCCCCGTCCATCCGTACCCCGGGATGGCTCTGGTCCACGCCTACGAGTGGCTGCTGCTGCCGTGGGCGCTGGCGCTGCCGGTGCTCACCGCAGCGGTCCTGGTGTTGCTACGGACCGCCTCCGCCCGCGCCCACCTCGGGCTCCCGGTGCTCCCTCGCGCGCACTGAGCTGCCGCGTTCACCGCCTGGGTGGGTCAGCCGCCGCGCCAGTCTGCTGCTCAGATAGCTCGCGGGACCCAGCAGCACGCCGAGAAACTCCGCCGCCACCAGCGCCCGGGGGTAGGTCGACGTACGCCCGTGGTTCTTCGGACTGGCCGGGCTGAGCAGATACCGGGCGGCCGTCGCCCCGGTCCGCAGCATGGCCTCCCGGTCGCTCGGGCAGGTCACGAACCGCTTGGTGAGCGCCGCGGCGAGCCCCACACCGTAGCCGAACAGTTGACGCCGCAGCCCCGGATAGTCCGGGTGGGAGCGGTGCGCGATCCGGGCCGACGGCTGGTAGACCACGGTGTGCCCGGCCTGCAGCATGGTCAGGAAGATGTCCAGGTCCTCCCCACCCCGCGCCGGCGTACCAGCCCCGAGACACTCGTCGAAACCGCCCACGGCGAGCAGCGCGCCGCGTCGGAACGCCGCGTTGGCGCCGCTGCCGAACCGGCCCGCACGGTACGGGTACAGCCCGTCCCGCCGGGCCGAGGCCAGCGTGAACCGCCGGGCCGTGTCGCCCTTGGCGTAGCCGCCGAACTCCTCGAACCAGCGTTCCGCGTCGGTTTCCACCCGCACCGGTGTGATCAGCCCGGTGGTGCAGGCCACCGCCGGGTCCGCGAACGGCGCGGTCAGTTCCGCGAGCCAGTCCGCGGCCGGCCGCACGTCATCGTCGGTGAACGCCACCACCTCGCCCCGGGCGGCGGACAGGCCGGCGTTGCGGGCCCGGGACAGACCCCTGCGGTCCTCGGCGACGTACCGTGGCAGGGGTTGCCCGAGCCGCTCCAGCAGAGGCCGGATCGCCGAGGTGGCCGGCCGGTTGTCGACCACCAGCACCTCCCGCGGCGGTCGGGTCTGCGCGCCCAGTGCGGTCAACACGTCCGCCAGGTGCGCCGACGCGGCGCAGGCGGTCACCACGACGGTGACGTCGGCCCGCAACGGAGCCGCGCTGTGGTCGGTCACGTCGTTGCCCCTTCCGTCGCTAGAACGGGGTGCCGCCCTGCCAGATGGAGATCTCGCCGACCGTCATGCTTTTCGGGAACGTCGTACCGGCGGGGTCTCCGCCGGCGCCGCCGATCGCGACGTTGAGGACCATGAACTGCGGCCCGCCGAAGGGCCAGGTGCGTCCGCTGGCCCGGGCGTCGGCTGCCCAGAGCGCCATATGCTCGACACGGTCGATGTAGAAGCGGACAGTGTCCGCGTCGAAGTACACCCCGTAGGTGTGCGCCCGGCTGTCGAGCGGGTGGCCGAGATCGACGGACCCGCCGGGCTCCGCCCAGTTGTACGGGACGTCCACCGCCGGGTCCGAAGCGGCGGCCTGGTGGGTGGCGCTGTGCGCGACCGTCGGTTCG
>DASVVF010000764.1:0-17496 GCA_036386695.1 Catenuloplanes sp.
CCCTCTCGGTGGACGGGCTGATCGTCGTGGCCAGCATCTGCCTGGTGGAATTGGGAGCTCGGATCGCCGCCACCCAGCCGCCCGCCCAGACCGTCGACCCGGCCGTCGCGGCCAGCACGGCACCGCCAGCCAGCCCGGCGGCCGACCCGGCGCCGTCCCACACCCCGGCCGACCCGGCACCGCCAGCCAGTCCGGCCCACCCGGCGCCATCGCCCGCCCCGGCCGACCCGGCACGGCCAGCCAGCCGGGCCACGGCCCGGAACGGGACGGTGGCCAGGAACGGGAAGCCGGCGAGCAACATGCAGCCGGCCAGCAACGGGAAGTCGGCGAGGAACGCGAAGCCGGCGAGCAAAGCGAGCAACGTGCAGCCGGCCGGCGGGGCCGACGGGGCCGCCGACCCCGCCGGCAACACGAGGACCGCCGCCGACATCAGGGCCGCCGCCAACACCGGGACCCCCGCCGAAACCAGAACCGGCGGCAATGCGACGTCACCGGTGCCGCGCCCCCGGACGGCGGCGGCTACGGCCACCGCCCGCCCCCGTCGGCCGGTGGCCGAGACGGTCGCGTTGGCCGCGAAGCTGGAAGCGGACCGTCCAGAGCTGACCGACGCGGATCTGGCTCAGGAACTCGGCATCAGCACCGCCCGGTTGCGCGCCGTCCGCCGGGCGGCCCGGACGCAGGAGCTGGTGCTCGCGGCCTGACCCCGGCCCTTGCGGCTCCCGCTGACCCCGGCCCTGCGGCTCGCCCACGGCCGGCCCTGCCCGGCGGGGTGCCGTCAGCCGGTGGGGATGCCGTCCCGGGTGGTCTCGCCGGCAACGGGTACGGTCGCCGATCCCGCCACCACCGGGGTTGTCTCAGCCGCTGGGAGACACACCATGACCTCCAGGCCCCCGCCGGGTTGGGCGATGGCGTGCACGGTGCCCCCGTGCGCGTCACAGACGGCCCGGACGATGGACAGGCCCAGGCCCGAGCCACGCGCGCCGGTCCGTTCGAACCCGCCCCGGCGGAACGGCTCGAACAACCCCGGCACGTCGGCCTGTTCCACCTCGAAGCCGGTGTTGCCGACCACCAGTTGCACGTTGCGCCCCTCGGTCGAGGTCCGCACCCAGATCCGCCCATGCAGGTGGTTGTACCGGATCGCGTTCTCGATCAGGTTGCCGGCCAACCGGTCGAGCAGGCTCGGGTCGCCGACGACCGGTGCCGGACGCAGGTCGGTGGTCACCTGCAGTTTGAGCCGATCGCTCTCCCGCTTGACGGCCGACAGGGCCGAGCAGACCCCGGTGGCCAGATCGGTCGGGACCTTGCGTACCAACCGGCGGCCCGACTGCGCCTCGCTACGGGCCAGCACCAGCAGGGCGTCCACCAGCCCGTTGGCCCGCTCCGAGGCGTCGCGTACCACGATGGCCATCCGCCGGTACTCGGCGATGTCGGCCTCGTCGTCGCTCATGGTCACGTCGATCTCGGTGCGCATGACGGCCAACGGGGTCCGCAGCTCATGCGAGGCGTTCGCCACGAACCGTTTCTGCGCCTGGAACGCCAGGCCGAGCCGGTCCAGCATCGCGTCGAAGGTGGCGGCCAGCTCGGCCACCTCGTCGTCGGCGCCGGAGTAGCGGATGCGCTGGTCCAGCGTCTCCTCACCGAGCCGCTGGGCGGTGGCGGTGACCTGTTGCAACGGGCGCAGCGCGCGCCCGGCCACGGCATACGCCCCGCCGATGCCGACCAGGCCGATGGCGAGCAGCGCGACCGGGCCCTTGGCCAGCAGATCCGCCAACGCGGCGTCAACCAGTTCGTCCTGCCACGTCTGCACGTCCAGGACCCGACCGTCGGCCAGCTCCACCGTGGTGCCGGACTTGAGGTCGTCGGCCGGGTGCAGGGCGTTGCTGACCAGCAGCCAGGTCAGCAACCCGAGGACCGCGCCGGCGCCGATCAGCAGGATGCCGTTGAGCAGGGTGAGCCGCAGCCGCAGGGTGGGCCGCAGCCGCCGCCGCCGATCGGGCGGCTTGAGCCGCTCCTGACGGGCCGGGTAGACGGTCATGCGGCACCTCCGGTGGCGTACGGGTCCGGCACCCGGTATCCGGCTCCGACCACGGTCTCGATCAACGGCGGTTCCCCGACCTTCTTGCGCAGGGTCATCACGGTCACCCGCACGGTGGTGGTGAAGGGGTCGGTGTTGGCGTCCCACACCCGCTCCAGCAGCTCCTCGCTGGACACCACCGCGCCACGGGCCTTGACCAGCTGCTCAAGGACGCCGAACTCCTTGCGGGTCAGGTCGAGCGGAACGCCACCCCGGGTGACCACCCGGCGGGCCGGGTCCAGGACGAGATCGGCGACGGACAGCACCGGCGGCGCCGCCGGGGTGGCCCGTCGACCCAGGGCCTGCACCCGGGCCACCAGTTCGTCGAACGCGAACGGTTTGGGCAGGTAGTCGTCCGCGCCCAGTTGCAGCCCTTCGACCCGCTCGGCGACGGTGCCGCTGGCCGTGAGCATCAGCACCCGGGTCAGCGTCCCGGACGTGACGACATCGGTGCAGATCTGGTCGCCGTGCATACCGGGCAGGTCACGGTCGAGGACCACGACGTCGTAGCGGGTGACGAACGCCATCTCGTGGCCGGTCGACCCGTCGTACGCCACATCGACGGCCATCCCCCTGCGCCGCAGCCCCCGGGCGATCGCGTCGGCGAGGTTGTGCTCGTCCTCGATCACCAGCACCCGCACGGGTGTTCTCCTCCCGGTTCTCCGGCGCACGTCGGCCGGGCATGCGTCCGGCTGCGGCCCAGCCTGCCGGTCGAGGCGTCAAGTCGCTGTGAGCCACGGTAGCCGCCGCCGGCCCGACGGCGGCCCGGCGGGCCGGCGCCGACCCCGTGGGCGCAGGCCCGGCGGGCCTGGAGCCGCCGGTGCGGGGGCCCGGCGCGCCCGGCGCTGGCCGGGTGCGGCGTGGTCACCCCGGTGGCAGCGGCCAGACGCCGGCGGTGCCGTCAGATCGCTGACAGACCAGGGCGACGGAGCCGACCTCGCATTCCCCGTAGGCTCCGGAAGCCACACCGAGGACCCGCACGCTCATGGCGGCGGGATCCAGCAGCGCGTACCAGACGTCTCCGCCGGGCGGCCGCGACAACCCGATGACCGAGCCGCCCCGGCGCTGTTCCCCGAGGGGTTGCCACCGGCCGAAGGTGCCGCGCTGCCGGCCCGTGACGACGTCGATGACCGTGTGCGGCTCGTTCTTGGGCGACCCGTCGAGGTGGCCGGCGAGCAGGTATCGACCGATCCCGCGATAGGGCGACCGCTGCTCGCTGGACCACCGCACCTGCCCGGTGGCCGGATCTATCGCCCGCATGCCGGTGGGGGCGTCGATGCAGATGACGTCACCGCAGCCCGGATTCACGAAACCGTCGGCCGGATTGATCGTCGGGTTGCGCCAGCGCAGGTCCAGCCGGTCCAGCCCGTACCCGTCGAGCCCGGCGGCGGTGCCGATGAGCAGCAGCCCGTTGCTGGTCCACACGGTCGCGCCGCCGTCCGGGATGATGGTCGGGCGCGGCAGGGTCGCCGCCGCGGTGACCGCCCCGGTCTCGGTGTCACGGACCTCGACCAGCCCCGACGTGCGCACCGTGACCAGTCGGGGGACCCGGCGGCCTTCCTCCGGGAAGGTGGTGATGTCCCGGAAGTCGGCGCCGAACGTCCAGCGCCGCTGGCCGGTGGCCACGTCGACGGCGGCCCAACGCGTCCCGTCGTCCCGGCCGTAGTTGGCCAGCACCACCGAGCGGCCGGACGGGGACAGGCCCACCGGGGCGCCCGGCTCGGTCCAGCGGATCTGGCCGGTGCCGGCGTCGATGGCCGTCACCCGGGAACCAGGCTCGGCCTGGCCCTCGACGGCGTGGTTGGCGAGCAGCAGTCCGCCGAGCCGCTCGGCCCCGATCAGCTGCCCGGCGATTGTCGTCGGGGTCCGCGACACCAGTCGCCCCCCGGGCAGTTGGTACGTGCTGAGCACCCCGGCGCCGGACCGGGCGGCACCGGGTGCGAAAACGTAGTAACGGTCGCCGGCCAGCACTCTGGCGTCGCCGGCGGCCGTCGGGATGAGCACTGGATCGACCGGGGCGGGCGCCGGTGCCGCACCGCCCAACGCCCCGACCAGCGCCGCCGCGATCAGCAGCGCGGGGGCGCGGCGCCCGGCCGGCGGCCGGGGCGGATCGGCCGGCTGCGCCGACTGCCGCAGCTCACCCAGCTCAATGACGACGGTCCCGCCCACGCATCCTCCTCGGCCGTCGCCGGCTACCGCCACATCATGGTGCACGGGTGCGCGAATCCGGCGCCCCCCGTCGACGGCCGACGACTTCCGTTCGGTGGCTACCGGTACCGCCACCCGACGATGGCCCCACCGCCGGAGCGGCAGACCACCAGGCCCTTGCCGGCCCGGCAGTCCCCGGTGCCGGTGGTCAGGGTACCGAGAATCCGAATGGCACCGCCGGCCGGATCGACCATGGCGATCACCGTCCCGCCGTCCGCGTCGGCGGCCCGGGTGAGGAGCACATCGGCGTCGGCGGGGCCGGGGACGGCCCGCCAGCGGCGCAGGTCCAGCCGCAGCGCGCCGGTCTGCGCGGTGGCGAGGCCGATCAACTCGGCCGTCCCGGCCGCGGCGCCGTACACCAACAGGTTGGCACCGCGCGGCTCCACCGTGCGCCAACCGGACTGGGCCCAGCGCGACGACCCGTCCGCCGGGTCGAGCCCCCGTACGCCGGAGCGCGCGGACACGCAGATCAGCGACCCGCAGGCGCGCACCGTGTCCGCGACATTCGGCTCCGCCCGGCTCCACCGGCGCGCCAGCGAGCCGGCGTCGTACGCGCTCAGCGCCCAGCCACCGCGCTGGGGATGGCGCAGCAGCACCGTGTCGCCGATCACGGCCGGGTTGTCCGGCGCGTAGTTGGCCGGCGGCAGCTGCGCCGTCGCCAGCACCTGACCGTCGGAAAGGTCGTGCGTCTGCATCCGGCCACCCTCGTGGATCAGCAGCATCCGGGCCCGCGCACCCGGCAGCGGTTGCAAGGCGGCCGTCGCCGGCACGGGTACGGACCACAGTTGCCGGCCGGTCCGCACATCGATCCCGAGGACGGCGCCCTGGACGCGCCGCCCGCCGCCGAAGAAGCTGGGGACGTCCGAAACGACCAGAGCGGTGGTGGCGCCCTCGACCGGCACGACCCGCCCGACGTGCCGCCAGAGGACGGCGCCGCTGGCCATGCTCAGCGCCGCGGTGCCGACCCGGGTGCTGATGACGCCGGGCTGGCCGCCCCCGGCGACGCGCTCGCCGACGAACAATGTGGGCCCGTCGCGGCGGATCCCGAACGACGTGGACGGGGTCACCGGTGCCTGCCAGAGGCGGCGGCCGGTGTCGCCGGAGTACGCCGCGAGTCCCGCGTCGGCCCCCCGCCGTCGGGCGACGAGCACGTCGTCGCCGGAGACCGTGTAGGCGTCGGTGACGGCGGCGGCGATCCGGGCGGTCTCCCGCAGCGGTACCGCCGCCGGTGGGGCGGCGGCGGTGACCGTCAGCAGGACCACGGCCAGGACGGTCAGGGGCAGCACGCGGTTACGGGCCGCGGGCGGGCGCGGACCGGCGTCGGGATCCGGGTCCCGGTAGGAGCCGAGTTCG
The DNA here is from genome assembly GCA_036386695.1 of Catenuloplanes sp. Classification (GTDB taxonomy): domain Bacteria; phylum Actinomycetota; class Actinomycetes; order Mycobacteriales; family Micromonosporaceae; genus DASVVF01. The sequence goes on from DASVVF010000764.1 coordinate 5,636, forward strand.
ATGACCACCGTGGTGGGGATCGGTGGCGGGCGACCGGGACCGCGGGGCGGGGCCGTGGTGTCGTACCGCACCCGCCGAGCCTAACCGCCGGCGGCCTGCCGGCGCCCGGTGCGCGGGTTCGCCGCCGGGGGACCCGCGGCCGGGCCGGCGGCCGGGCCGGCCCCATCGCGGCGGGGCCGGACGTCGATGTGCCCGACCCGCAGCGGTCGGTAACTTAAGCATGCGCTAAGCCATGATCCATTGACCGTGGTACGCCGGGCGTGGTTTCTTTCCCCGTGCGAATCGCGCCGGACGACGCGGCCCGGGGCCGAGGCAGCCGTTCGACGTAGGCGATGCCGATGATGCCGAGATGCCGAGATGCCGATGATGCCGAACCGCCCCACCACGCCGACGCTCGGCGGGCGCCCATCCCCCTGCAGGAGAGGAAACGATGCGGGACCGCAGGACAGTGAATCCCTCTGCCGTCGAGCCCCCGGCGACCCGGCGGCGCCGACTGGTCGGTCCGTTGACGGCGGTCGCCGTCGCCACCGTCGCGGCCGCCGCGGCGGCGGTGATCGTACCGTCGGCCTCCGCGGCGACCCTGTTCGGCGACACCTTCGAAGGCGGCGGCGCCGGCTGGTCGAAGTCCGGCGGGACCTGGACGGTTGTCCAGGACGGCTCCCGGGTGTTCCGCCAGGCCAACGCCGACAGCGAACTGGCGCGGGTGTTCGCCGGGAAGCCGGCGTGGACGGACTACGCCGTGGTGGCCCGGGTCAAGCCACTGGCACTGCGCGGCGCCGGGCTGGTCGGGGTCGCGGCCCGCGCCACCGGTTCCTCGTCGATGTACCGACTGGCGCTGGTGGGCACGGGTCGGGTGGAGTTGCAGGTGGTCAAGGGAGGCGCCACCACCGTGGTGGGGTCGGCGCCGCTGACGGCCGCCGTCGGCACCTGGTACACGCTGAAACTGGAGGCCAGCGGCACGACGTTGCGCGGTTTCGTCGACGGCCGGCTGGTCGCCGCCGGCAGCGCGTCGCTCTCGATGACCGGGCGCGTCGGGCTGATCACGGCACGCGCGTCGGCGTCCTTCGACGACGTGGCGGTGGACACCGTCGCGCCGCCGCCCCCCACCGGCCCGACCGGGAAGCCGACAACCGGGCCGACCGCCCCGCCGACGACCAAGCCGACCGCGCCGCCGACGACCAAGCCGAGCCCGCCGCCGACAGCCAAGCCGACCCCGCCGGTACCGCCCGCACCGCCCGGCGGTGGCGGCTCCCTGCCGGCCTGGCCGCAACCCCGTGGTGAACAGCGGCTCTCCACCACCTTCCAGGTCTCGCGGAGCGGCTTCGACGGCGGGCTGAAGCGGTTCTTCGGCATCGGCTCCGGCAACCAGGACGAGAACCAGCCACCGATGTTCAAGCTGGCCGACGGCGCCACGCTGAGCAACGTGATCATCGGAGCCCCGGCCGGCGACGGGGTGCACTGCTCCGGCTCCTGCACCCTGACCAACGTCTGGTGGCAGGACGTGGGCGAGGACGCGGCCACCTTCCGGGGCGGCCCGGGGGCGACGTACACCGTCAATGGCGGCGGGGCCCGCTCGGCCGACGACAAGGTGTTCCAGCACAACGGCGGCGGAACGCTGACCATCCGCGACTTCCAGGTCAGCGGCTTCGGCAAGCTGTACCGGGCGTGCGGCAACTGCCCGGACTCGTTCCGGCGCAACGTGGTCCTGCAGAACGTCACCGCCACCGCCCCGGGCAAGACCCTGGTCGGCATCAACACCAACTTCGGGGACACCGCCCGGTTCTCCGGCGTCACCATCATCGGAGACAAGGCCAGGAAGATCGAGATCTGCGGCAAGTTCACCGGGGTCAAGTCCGGGGAACCCCGGCAGAACGGGTCCGGGCCGGACCCCACCCACTGCCTCTACAGGCCGAACGAGATCGTCTACCGGTAAGCCCGGGAACGACGCTGGGGCCGCTCCCGATCGGGAGCGGCCCCAGCGTGTGTCGCGTCGTCGTTCCCGGTGCTACGCCGTCGCCGGACGGGCCGACATGGCCGCCGGAGCTACCGGCTCCCCCACCGCGGAGATCCATTCGGTCACCCGCCGGGACACATCCTGGGCGGTCAGTCCCAGTTCGGCGAGAATCTGCGCCCGGGTGCCGTGCGGATGCCATTCGGCCGGCACGCCGATGTCCTTGAGGGGGACCAGCACGTCGGCGTCGCGCAGCGCCTTGGCCAGCGCGTCGCCGACGCCGCCGACCCGGACACCGTCCTCGACGGTGACCACCAGGCGGTGCTCCCGGGCCAACGCGACCAGTTCGATCGGCACCGGGCGGACCCACCGGGGGTCGACCACCGTCACGCCGTAGCCCTGTTCGGCGACCCGGGCCGCGACCTGGACGCCGAGCCCACCGAACGCGCCGACGGCGACCAGCAGCACGTCCTTGGCCGCCGACTCGACCAGCACGTCCACCGGCCCGCCACCCACCCGGCGAACGGCCGGCAGGTCGGCGGTGACCGCGCCGGTCGGGAAGCGGACCACGGTCGGTCCGTCCTCGATGGCGATCGCCTCGCGCAACTCCTCGCGCAGGGTGGCGGCGTCGCGTGGGGCGGCGATGCGCAGCCCCGGTACCACCCCGAACACGGACATGTCCCAGATCCCGTAGTGGCTGGGACCGTCCGGCCCGGTGATACCGGCCCGGTCGAGCACGAAGGTGACCGGCAGCCGGTGCATCGCCACGTCCAGCAGCACCTGGTCGAACGCCCGGTTGAGGAAGGTCGCGTAGACCGCCACCACCGGATGCAGGCCGCCCAGGGCCAGGCCGGCGGCCGAGGTGGTCGCGTGCTGCTCGGCGATGCCGACGTCGTACACCCGGTCGGGGTACTTGCGGGCCAGGGCGGCGACACCGGTGGGCTCGGCCATCGCGGCGGTGATCGCCACCACGTCCGGGCGCTCGTCCGCGATCGCGACCAGCTCCTCGGCGAAAATCTGCGTCCACTTCACCGAGGGGGCGGCCAAAAGTCGACCCGTCTCGATATCGAAGGAACCCGGCCCGTGCAGGCAGTCGGCCTCGTCGTCCTCGGCCGGCCGGTAGCCGTAGCCCTTGCGGGTGACCGCGTGCACGATCACCGGGCCGCCGAAGCCCTTGGCCCGGCGCAGCGCCGACTCCACCGCGGCCACGTCGTGGCCGTCGACCGGCCCGACGTACTTGATGCCCAGGTCCTCGAACATCGCCTGCGGGTTGACCGCGTCCTTGATGCCCTTCTTGACCGCGTGCAGCACCTCGTACATCGGCTTGCCGACCATCGGGGTGGAGCCCAACGCGTCCTTGACGAGATCGAGGACCTTCTCGTACCCGGGGTTGAGCCGCAACGCGGACAGGTGGTCGGCCAGCCCGCCGATCGTCGGCGCGTACGACCGGCCGTTGTCGTTGACCACGATGACCAGCGGGTTGCCGGCGCCGGCGATGTTGTTCAGCGCCTCCCAGCACATGCCGCCGGTCAGCGCGCCGTCGCCGACCAGCGCGACGACGTGCCGGTCCTCGCCGCGCAGCGCGTACGCCTTGGCCAGCCCGTCGGCGTAGGACAGGGCGGTGGAGGCGTGCGAGTTCTCGATCAGGTCGTGGTCGCTCTCCGCCCGGCTGGGATAGCCGGACAGCCCCCCACGCTGGCGCAGCAAGTCGAACCCGTCCTGCCGACCAGTGACGATCTTGTGGACGTACGCCTGGTGGCCGGTGTCGAACAGGAACCGGTCACGCGGCGAGTCGAAGACCCGGTGCAGGGCGAGCGTGAGCTCCACCACACCGAGGTTCGGCCCCAGGTGGCCGCCGGTACGGGAGACCTTGGCCACCAGGAAGTCGCGGATCTCCGCGCCGAGCAACCTGAGCTCGTCGTCGGTCATGCGCTTGAGGTCCTGGGGGCCGCGGACCGTGGGGAGTAGGCGGCCGTGGGTGGCCGACTCCGGAAGAGCGCTCATGATGAGCGAGTCTATCGGGGCCGCGCCGCACCGCATCCGGCGGCGATCGCGCCACCCCCGGCCGGCCCGGCTACGACGCCGGCACGAGCAGCGCCACGCACTCCACGTGCTGGGTCATCGGGAAGCAGTCGAACGCCTTCAGGCGCGCCAGCCGCCAACCCAGCCCGGTGAAGGTCGCCACGTCGCGGGCCAGCGCCGCCGGGTCGCAGGCCACGTACGCCACCGCCCGTGGGCCGGCCGCGACGATCGACTGCACCACCCGGGCCCCGGCGCCCGATCGCGGCGGGTCCAGGACCACCAGGTCCACCGGGCCGGTCACCCGGCGGCGGGCCAGCGCGTTCTCCACCTTGGCGTGGACCACTTCGACACCCGGCAGGTCGGCCAGGTTCGCCCGGGCCGCGGCGACGCCCACGGCCGCGGACTCCACCAGCGTCGTTCTCGTGCCCGGGCCGGTGCGCGCCGCCAGCACCGCCGCGAAGATCCCGGCACCGCCGTACAGGTCCCAGGCCGACTCCCCCGGCTGCGGATCCAGCAGGGTCAGGACGGCGTCCGCGAGGGTGTCCGCGGCGGCCGGATGGACCTGCCAGAACCCCTGGACCGGCACCGCCCAGTCCCGGCCGGCGGCCCGCTCGCGCACCTCGGCCGGGCCCTCCAGCAGCACCCGGGGTGAGCCCTCGACGTGCAGGCCGCCGAACTCCTCGCCCCGTACGCTGTCCGCCCCGCCGGCCCGGGAAATCACCGTCACATCGCCGCCGGAGGAGGCCACCACCTCCACCGCGTCGGCGTGCGGCCAGGACCGGGCGGTGACCGGCAACTCCTGCAGTGCGGGGTGGGCGATCCGGCAGCGGTCGATCGGCACCACCTCATGCGACCGGTGCTTGAGCAGTCCGGCCCGACCGGCCGCGTCGACTGCGTAGCGCACCCGGGACCGCCAGCCCAGCGGGCCGCCGGGCAGCGGCTCGACGCGTACCCCCAGGGCCTCCACCTGCTCCGCGGTCAGCCCGGCCAGCCGGCGCAGCTGCTCGCACACGACGGCGGCCTTCCACCGCAGTTGCTCCGGCACCGCCACGTGCTGCAGGTCACACCCACCGCAGCGGCCCGGGCGGGCGTACGGGCACGGCGGCTCGACCCGCTCAGCGGATGCCGCCAGGATGTCGACCGCGTCGGCGCGCAGGTAGGCCCGGTGGACCTCGGTGACCTCGGCCACCACCCGCTCGCCCGGCAGGGAGTGGCGCACGAAAACCACCCGCCCGCCGGGACCACCGATCCGGCCCACACAGTGCCCGCCGTGGGCCACCGCACCAACGGTGAGCTCGACGAGGTCGCCCTGTACCGGGTCGTCCAGATCGGACGGCGGCGCCTGCCCGTCCAGCAGCGACGGAATCGACTCGGTCATGATCGGCCCACCATTTCATCGTCCGCCGGGCGGCCACCGTTCGGCGCCGCCGTCGAGCCACCGGCGGCGGCGGAGCCGCCGCGCGGGTCGTTGCCGTCCACCGGGCCACCGCCGTCCGGCGGCCCCGGACCATCCGGTGGCCCTGGACCGTCCCCCGCACCCGCACCGGGCCCGGCCCCCGGGCCGTCGCCGCCGGAACCGGCCCCCCGGCCGTCGCCGCCGGAACCGGCCCCCCGGTCGTCGCCGCCGGAAACGGAACCGTCGCCGGCGGCCGGTTCGGCATCGACGGCCGGGGCGGCACCGTACCCGGTGGAGCCGGCGCGTGGGCCGCGGGCCGGGCCGCGGCTGAGCTCACGGTCGATCCGGGCGAGGTTCATGCTGGTGGTCGACTCCAGCTGCCACGGCACACTGGTGACCATGACCCCCGGCTCGAACAGCAGGCGGGTCTTGATCCGCAGGGCGCTCTGGTTGTGCAACAGATTCTCCCACCACTTGCCGACCACGTACTCGGGGATGAAGACCGTCACCACATCGCGGGGTGAGCCACGGCGCACGGACTTCACGAAGTCGATGATCGGGCGGGTGATCTCCCGGTACGGCGAGTCCACCACGGTCAACGACGCGCCAACCTGGTGACGTTCCCACTCTTTCTGGATCCGCCGGGTGTCCTGCTCGTCCACGTTGACGGTCACCGCGGTCAGCGTGTCCGGGCGGGTGGCCCGGGCGTACGCGACGGCCCGCAGGGTCGGCAGGTGGACCTTGCTGACCAGCACGACGGCGTGGTTGCGCGACGGCAGCACCAGCCGGTCCTCGGTCGGTTCGAGCTCACGGGCGACCGTGTCGTAGTGCTTGCGGATGGCCAGCATCAGCACGTAGATCACGGCCATCGCCGCGATCGCGATCCAGGCTCCCAGCAGGAACTTGGTGACGAGCACGATCACCAGGACCACCCCGGTCATCGCCATGCCGAAGCTGTTGATCGCCCGGGACCGGTACATCCGCCGGCGGGTGGCGGCGTCGCGGGTGGTGCGCAGCAGCCGGTTCCAGTGCCGGATCATGCCGGCCTGCGACAGCGTGAACGACACGAAGACCCCGACGATGTAGAGCTGGATCAGTTTGGTGACCTCGGCCTGGAAGGCGACGATCAGGACGATCGCGAAGATGGCCAGCACCACGATGCCGTTGGAGAACGCCAGCCGGTCACCGCGGGTGTGCAGCTGGCGGGGCAGGTAGCGGTCCTGGGCGAGGATCGAGCCGAGCACCGGGAAGCCGTTGAACGCGGTGTTGGCGGCCAGGAAGAGGATCAGCGCGGTCATCCCGGCGACCACGTACAGCAGGACCGAGCCCTCGCCGAACACGGTCGCGCCGAGCTGGGTGGTCACCGTCTTCTGCACGTAGCCCGGCGCGTCGAGGATCTGCCGGGCCGGGTTCTCGACGTACTGCAGGCCGGTGAGCCGGGCCAACGCCACGATGCCGACCAGCATGGTGACCGCCATCAGGCCGAGCAGCAGCAGGGTGGTCGCGGCGTTGCGGCTCTTCGGCGGCTTGAACGCCGGTACGCCGTTGGAGATCGCCTCGACGCCGGTCAGCGCGGCGCACCCGGAGGAGAACGACCGCAGCAGCAGGAACACCATCGCCAGCCCGGTGAGGTGCTGGTCCTCGGCGGTGATGGCCAGGTGGGCGCTGGGCGCCCGCAGATCGTGGCCGAGCAGGAAGATCCGCACCAGGCCGGTCACGATCATGCCGATGATCACGATCATGAAACCGTACGACGGGATGGCGAAGGCGGTGCCGGACTCCCGCAGCCCGCGCAGGTTGACCGCGGTCAGCAGGCTCACCGCGGCGACCGCGATGGCGATCTTGTGCTCGGCGACGAACGGGATGACCGAGCCGAGGTTCGCCACCCCGGAGGCGGTCGACACGGCGACCGTGAGCACGTAGTCGACCATCAGCGCGCTGGCCACCGCGACGCCGGCCCGCGGCCCCAGGTTGACCGTCGCCACCTCGTAGTCCCCGCCACCGGACGGGTAGGCGTGCACGTTCTGCCGGTAGCTGGCCACCACGGTCAGCAACACCACGACAACGGCCAGGGCGACCCAGGGCGAGAAGAGGTACGCCGTCGCACCGGCGATCGACAGGGTCAGCAGGATCTCGTCGGGCGCGTACGCGACGCTGGACAGCGCGTCCGAGGCGAACACCGGCAACGCGATCCGCTTCGGCAACAGGGTCTGCTGGAGCCGGTCGGACCGGAACGGCCGGCCGAGCAGCAACCGCTTGACGAAATGGGTGGGACTGGCCACAACGGCTAAGCGTACGGCGGCAGGTAACCGGTCCACGGCGGCGGGGACCGGCCGGCTGCGGGGGGCGAGGCGGCGAGCCCCGGCTGGCCGCGCCATGGCAGGCTCATGGGGTACGTCGAGATCCACCGTGAGCCGGTGGGGATCGCGGTAACCCGCGGGAGGCGCCAGAGTGCACGTGGTGATCATGGGGTGTGGACGGGTCGGCTCGACCCTGGCCCACAGCCTGGAGGCGCGCGGCCACTCGGTGGCCGTCATCGACCAGGACGCCGACTCGTTCCGCCGCCTCGGCGCCGATTTCGCCGGCATCACGGTGACCGGGGTGGGCTTCGACGGCGATGTGCTGCGCCAGGCCGGCATCGAGCGCGCCGACGCCTTCGCCGCCGTCTCCAGCGGCGACAACTCCAACATCATCTCGGCCCGGGTGGCCCGCGAGACGTTCGGCGTCTCCCGGGTGGTGGCCCGGATCTACGACCAGCGGCGCGCGCAGGTCTACGAGCGCCTGGGCATTCCGACCGTGGCCACGGTCCGGTGGGCGGCCGACCGGATGGTCCGCCATCTGGTGCCGGAGGGCAACATCGAGGTGTTCCGCGATCCGACCAGCGCGGTGTCGATCATCGAGACGCCCGTGCACCGGGACTGGGTGGGGCAGCCGATCCGGATCCTGGAGCAGGCCACCGGCACCCGGGTGGCGTACCTGATGCGCTTCGGCATCGGCACCCTGCCCACCGCGTCCACCGTCCTGCAGGACGGCGATCAGGTGTTCATGCTGGTCACCGACGACATCGCCGGCCCGGTGACGACCATCGCCGGCTCCGCACCCGAAGGGGGCCATTGACATGCGGGTCGCCATCGCCGGGGCCGGCAACGTCGGCCGGTCGATCGCCCAGGAGCTGATCGGCAACGGTCACCAGGTGATGCTGATCGAGCGTCAGCCCCGCCAGCTACGCCCGGAGCGGGTCCCGGCCGCCGAGTGGATCCTGGCCGACGCTTGCGAGCTGTCCAGCCTGGAGGAGGCCGACGTCGCCAACTGCGACGTGGTGGTCGCCGCCACCGGCGACGACAAGGCCAACCTCGTGGTGTCGCTGCTGGCCAAGACGGAGTTCGCGGTGCCCCGGGTGGTGGCCCGGGTCAACCGGGCCGAGAACGAGTGGTTGTTCACCGAGCAGTGGGGGGTCGACGTCGCGGTCAGCAAACCCCGGCTGATGGCCGCCCTGGTCGAGGAGGCGGTCACGGTCGGCGACCTGGTCCGGCTGATGACCTTCCGGCAGGGTGAGGCGAACCTGGTGGAGATCACCCTGCCGCCGACCGCCCCGTACGTGGGTGAGCCGGTGCGGGTCGTGCCGTTGCCCCGGGACTCGGCGCTGGTCGCCATCGTGCGCGGCAAGCGGGTACTGGTGCCCAGCCCCGATGACCCGCTGGAGGCCGGCGACGAGCTGGTCTTCGTGTGCACCAGCGAGGTGGAGGACGCGGTACGCGGGGTGATCCTCGGCGCCGACAGCCTCGACCGCGGCCGCGATCGGGGCTGAGCCGGTTCCCCCCGGGCCACCGCCGCCGCCCCGGCCACCGGTCAGGCGGTGACCCCCCGGCCACCGGTCAGGCGGTGACCCCCCGGCCACTGGTCAGGCGGTGACCGCGGTCCGTTGGGCCCGCCGGACCGCCCACACCGTCAACGCCAACATGCCCAGGTAGATCGGCCAGCTCAGGAAGATCCGGGCCAGCCCCAGCAGGGTTTCCTGACCGGCCAGGAACAGCAGCCCCTGCACCCCGCCGCGGACGATCAGCGACACCGCCCAGGCCACGGTGAGCCATTGGAAGGTGCGGTACAGCCGGTGATTGTCCAGCCAGGTGTGCTTACCGCCGGCCGCCACGATCGCCCAGACGTAGCCGATGATCGGCTTGCCCACCGCCACCGAGATCAGCAGCGCGGCGCTCTGCGCCAGGGCGATCCAGATCCCCGGCAGGTAGAACTGCTTGGCGTCGCCGGAGCGGTAGGCCAGGTAGGCGCCGAACGCGATGCCGACCAGCCCGTTGACGGCATGCCGGATCGGCTGCCGGCGGGACAACCGGAACATCGCGATGAGCACTGCCGTGCCAACCGAACCGACGATCGCGGGGGTGAGGTCCCACGCCATGTTGACCAGCACGAAGACCAGCACCGGGATGCTCGACTCGATCAGCCCGCGGCCGCCACCGAGCTGCTCGGACATCTGCTCGGAGATGGTCGGCAGCCGCTCCTCGGCGGGCTCCTCGACGTCCGGGTGCGCCTGGTCGTGCCGGGGCACCAGGTACATCTCCTCGGCTGCCTCCGCGGCGACCCGGGACATCGGCTCGTCCCCGTCGCCGGGAAGCGCGTCCGCGGCGTCGGGCCGCACCGCTGGCCGGTCGGGTCCATGGCGGTCGGCACTCACCTGGGCGGCTCCAACTCGTAGTAGGGGTTGTAGACGACCTTACGGCCGTCCCGCACCGCGATCCGCCCCCGGACCGTCAGCTGCCGGCCCGGCTCGATGCCGGCGATATGCCGCCGTCCCAGCCAGACCAGCGTCACGACGTCGCTGCCGTCGTAGAGGTCCGCCTCAAGCGTCGGCAGATTGGTACGGGGGGTGTATACCACGGTGCGCAGCCGCCCGGAAACCGACACCAGCTGCCCCCGGCTGCACTGCTCCGCCGGAGTGGCCCCGCATCGGGCACTGCCCCGCTTCAACTCCTGAGCGTGCAGTTCGGCATCGCTGGCCGTCAGCCGCTGGAAGAACCGCCGCAGCGACGACTCGCGTTCCTCGGTGGCCATGCCCTGGTGTCACCCTCCTCGACGGGCGGCCCGCCCGCCGACTGACGACCAACGGCCGCGCCGGGGCCGCGACGCACGCCCGGATCCCAGCGTACGCCGCCCGCACACCCCGACGAACGCCCGCACGACCCCTGCCGCCGCCGCGCCCGCCCGGGCACCGGGGCAGGCCCCGCGCCGGTGACTCCAGCCGGCCGAGGCGCCCGGAGCGGACGTCCGGTCAGCCCCGGGTCGACCGGCGGGGGTTGCCCGTACCGGCACCATTGGTCGACGGCGTCGGGCCGGCGGAGCCCTCCGGCGCCTGGTCGGCCGCGGCGGCATCCCGCTGGGCCTGCTCGGCGACCTCGCGGGGCAGCCGCAACGCCAACGGCTCGCTGACCGGCTTCGCCTCGTTGCCCCGGTCGACCACCAGGCCGGCGAGGCACTCCCGCAGCGACCCACCGACGCTCGGGTCACCCGCGGCGGGGCCCTGGTAGACCGCCCGCACCATCCAACGCGGGCCGTCGACGCCCACGAAGCGGATGTCGGCCGGCCCGTTCGGGGTCGGCACCCGGGCGCACAGCTCGACGCCGTACTCGCCCCGCTCCTCGCGGGGGGTCACGCCGTCGTTGGTCAGCGACGCGGCGATCTCGGCCCGGATGTCGTCCCAGATCCCCTCGCTGCGTGGGGCCGCGAAGACGCCGATCTGCAGCGCGCTGGTCCCGTCGACCAGCAGCACCTGCTCGACGCCCCCGTCGGGGTTGGCCTGCACCTGGACCTCGACGCCGTCGATGGCCGGGATCTGCAGGCTGCCCAGGTCGAGGCGTTGCACCCCGGTCGGTGCCTGACTGATGTCGTACGGGCCGCGTTCCGGCGCGGGAGCCGGTTCGCCGCTCGACTGCCGGGTCTCGGGGCCGCGCCCGTCGGTGCGCGCGTGCCGGCCGGACCCCCCGCGGTTTCGGGAGAAGATCACCGTGTCCACCTTTCGTTCGCGAACGCGGTCGCCGGACCCGCGACTCGATTCACCGCGGCCCACCCCCCACCGGGTCGGCGACCGACAGTGCCTCGTGACCACCCGTCGAGCCGTGCCCGGCCGCCCCACGGCGGGACTCGGGCAGTTCGTCGACGACCTGGAAGCGGGCCTGCTCCACCTTCTGCACGACAAGTTGTGCGATGCGGTCACCACGCGAGATTGTCGCCGTGGTGGCCCGGTCGTGGTTGACCAGGTTCACCAGAATCTCGCCGCGGTAGCCGGCGTCGACCGTACCGGGAGCGTTGAGCACCGTCACACCCAGGCGTGTGGCCAGTCCCGACCGGGGATGCACCAGGCCGACGAAGCCCTCCGGCAGGGCGATCGCCACGCCGGTGGGCACCAGCGCCCGGGCGCCCGGGGCACGCTCGCCGTCGACGGCCGCCACCAGGTCGGCGCCGGCGTCGCCGGGATGAGCG
>DASVVF010000765.1:0-4979 GCA_036386695.1 Catenuloplanes sp.
GCCCGGCAGGCCGGCGACCGGGTGGCCGAGGCGCGCTCGCTGGGCAACGTCGGGGTCATGCACGGCGAGCAGGGGCGTCCCGACCTGGCCGTGGAGGCGTTGACCCGGGCGCTGGACCTTTTCCGGCAGCTCGGCGACGAAAGGGGTGCGGCCCGGACCCATGACGCCCTGGGCGCCGTCTACAGCCGGCTGGGCGAGCACCGCCGGGCGGTGGAGGCACACGAGTGGGCGCTGACGTTGTTCCGGCAGCTCAGTGATCGTTCCGGCGAGGCGAGCTCGCTGCTGCACCTGGGGCGGGCGCGGCAACGGCAGGGTGATGCCCGGCAGGCCGCCGACCACCACCGTCGGGCCCTGGCGCTGTTCCAGGAGATGGGTGAGAGCCCCGGCGAGGCCAAGGCCTACAACAGCCTCGGTACGGCGCTGCGGGCCGCCGGTGACCCGACCGGCGCCCGCGAAGCGCACACCGCCGCCCTCGCCGTCGCCCTCACCATCGGCAGCGGGCATGAACAGGCCAGAGCCTACGACGGCATCGCCGCCACCGAGCTGGCCGCCGGGAACACCGACGAGGCGGCGCGGCAGTGGTACCGGGCGCTGGCGCTGTACACCGAGCTGGCCCTGCCGGAGGCCGACGCGGTGCGTGCCCACCTGAGCGGGCTGGGTGCCCGTACCGACCAGGTCCCCTCCAGCGGCCCGCCGCTCGGGTGACCCGCAAGCCGGGGGCCGGGGCGGTGCCCCGGGGTCAGTCCCCGGCCGGGCGTCCCCCGGCGACACCGGCACCCTCGCCGGCCCGGCGGCCGGCGACGACCGGCGTGCCGGGGACGCCGGCCGCCACCCGCCGGTGTGGCCGGGCGGGCGGTCGGCGCGGCCGGATCACCGCTGTCGCGACGAGCGCGCAGCCGACCAGACCCGCCAGCAGCAGGAAGGGGTGGTCCACGGCCAACTGTGGCAGCCAGCGCTGCGGTACGGCGACCGCCCCGACGAAGGCCCCGAGAAGTCCGAGGTAGGACCCCGTGAGGAACTGTCGATGCAGCCGCGCGCGGCCGGTCCGGCCCCCCCACAGCCCGATCGTCAACGTCACGAAGGTGAACACCGACAGCCCGTGGATCCAGCTGAAGTGCCCGGGCCGCAGCTCTCTGATCGCGAACGAGCTCAGCACGGTCCAGTACATCGCTATCGCCCAGGCGAGTCCGACGCGGCGGTGCAGGCGGTCGCCCCTGGGTCGACGGCGCAGGTTGTAGCCACCGAGCAGCAGGGCGATGACCGCACCGGCGGCATGCACCGGGATCAGCACCGCCATAACAACGTTATAGCTCATAACACCGTTATAGTGGGCGTCATGTCGAACGTCAAGCCCGCCGGCGCGCGGTCCCGGGGCGAATCCACCGAGCTGATGCGACGCCTGGTCGACGAGGCCGCCCGGTTGCTCGTCGAGCAGGGCCCGGAGGGCCTGTCCCTGCGTAAGCTCGCCGCCGCGGTGGGTACCTCGACGATGCCGGTGTACACCCTCTTCGGCGACAAGCACGGGCTGCTCGCGGCGATGCACCGGGAGGGGTTCCGCCGACTGGGCAACGAACTTCGGGCGGTCGCCCGCACCGCCGATCCGCTGCACGATCTGGTTCAGCTCGGCCTGGCGTACCGGCGGGCGGCGCTGGCCAGCCGCCACCTGTACGGCCTGATGTTCGGTAGGTCCGTCCCCCGGTTCAGTCCCGACGGCGAGGGCCGGGCCGCCGCGCAGGCGGCCTACCACCCGCTGGTCGAGGGGGTCGCGCGCTGCCAGCGGGCCGGCGTGGTCGCCGGGGAGGAGCCCGAGCGGGTCGCCCTGCACCTGTGGGCCGTCTCGCACGGCATGGTCAGCCTTGAGCTGAACGAGCAGCTACCGCAAACGGCCGCCGTCGACGAACTGTACCTGGAGGCACTCGCATTCGCCGGGATGCCGTTCCTGCCGGGCGCCTGAGCCCCGCCGGCGGGTGGCCCGACGCGCCCCGGGGGTCGCCGCGCAGGGGCGCCGTCCCCTAGACTGGCCACGCTGTTGTGCGGGAGCTCGGATCAACCGGGCTGAGAGGGCGGCTATTCGGTGCCGCCGACCGCTGGAACCTGTCCGGGTAATGCCGGCGTAGGGAGAGCGCAGATGGCTGCATCGATAACGGCTGGGCACCCGCCGATCCCCGGCACACCGGCGGAGGCGCCGCTGACCCTGGCCGGGCCGCCCCCGCAGAACCTGGGTACCCGGGACATGTTCGGGTTGTGGGCAAACCTGGGCATCAGTCTGCTGCTGCCCGTCGCGGCCGCGTACGTGGTCCTGCCGGGGCAACCGTTGGCGGTGACGGCGCTGGCCATCGTCACCGGCGCGGTCATCGGAGCCGTGCTGCTCGGGCTGACCGCCGCCCCGGCGGCGCGGGAGCGGGTGCCGGCGATGGTGCTGCTGCGCGGACTGCTCGGCCGGCGGGCGTCCTACCTGCCGACGGTGCTCAACATCGTGCAGTGCGTCGGCTGGGCCACCCTGGAGATCGTCATCATCGCGGAGGCCGGTTCCCGGGCCCTCTCGGCACCGCGCTGGCCGTTCGTCATCGGCGCCGGTCTACTCGCCACGGTGATGGCGGTACGACCGCTGCGGGCGATGCGGGTGCTGGCCCGCTATGTCGTCTGGGCCGCGGCGGCGGCCACTGTGTACCTCTACATCCGGGTGCTCGGTCACCCCCTGCAGCCGGTGCGCCAGGGCGGCGCGGCCTCGTTCTGGTCGGCGGTGGACGTGGTCATCGCCCTGCCGGTGTCCTGGTTTCCGCTGGCCGGTGACTACACCCGGCACGCGCGCAGTCCGCGTAGCGCCTTCCTCGGCTCGGCACTGGGCTACGGGGCGTCCACAGTGGTCATGTTCCTGCTCGGGGCGTTGGCGCTGGCCGCCTACGGCAACGACGGGCTCGACGTCATCGGCGCGCTGCTGGCGGTGCCGGTGGGCGTGCTCGCCGTCCTGGTGTTGGTGGCTCTGGAGCTGGACGAGGCGTTCGCCAACATCTACTCGACGGCGGTGTCGACGCAGAACATCGTGGCACGCCTCGACCGGCGGCTGTTGGCGGTGATCGTCGGGGCGGTGTCGACCGTGCTGGCGCTCGTCGTCGACATCACGTCGTACCAGGCGTTCCTCTTCCTGATCGGCGCCGTTTTCGTGCCGTTGGCCGGCGTGCTGATCGTGGCGTACTACGGCACCCCGCGTGGGATGTGGGACGTCTCCGACACCGCTGCGGCGCGGATGCTGCTGCTCGTGCCGTGGGTGCTCGGCTTCGTCGCCTACCAGCTCACCCTGCCGACCCATTTCGAGGGCGCGGGCGCCGGCTGGAGCTCCTGGTGGGCCGCCCGCCAGGGCGACCTGGGCATACCGGCCGGCAACGGATGGTCGGCGTCGCTGGTGAGCCTGGCCGTCGCGGCGCTGCTCACCGCGGCCGTCACCCTGCCCCGGGCCCGCCGCCGTGCCGGCGGGCGCTGACGCCGTGGCGGCGGCGGCTCGCGGGCTGGGCCGGTTGCACGTGCTCACCGACGCCCGCCAGGGCCGCGAACCACTGACGGTGGTCGCCGGCGCGCTCGCCGCCGGTGCGCCGGTGGTGCAGGTACGGGCCAAGGGCCGCACCGACCGCGAGTTGTACGACTTCGCCCGGCGGGTCGCCGGGCTGTGTGCCGCCCATGGCGCACTGTGCCTGATCAACGACCGTCCCGACGTGGCGGTCGCGGTCGGTGCCGGCGGGGTCCATCTCGGTGCGGACGACCTGCCCGTCGCCGCGGCGCGCCGGGTCCTGGGCGCGGGCCCGCTCGTCGGCGGGACCGCGCGGGTCCCGACCGCCGCCCGGGCGCTGGTCGCCGCCGGGGTGGGCTATCTCGGCGTGGGGCCGGCGTACGCCACCGACACCAAACAGGGGCTCCCCCCGCCCCTCGGGGCGGCCGGCGTCGGTGCGGTCGCCGCGGCGGTCGACGTACCGGTGATCGCGATCGGTGGCGTCACGGCCGAGCGGGTGGCGGAGCTGCTGGCCGCCGGCGCGTACGGGGTCGCCGTGGTGGGCGCCGTCGCCGCGGCGGCCGACCCGGCCGCCGCCACCCGGCGACTGCTCGCCGCCCTCGGCCGGGCCGACGACTGATGCGACCCGGGTCGGTGGGCAGCGTGGTCGTCGCCGGCGGCGGGGTGATCGGGCTGGCCGTGGCGTGGCGGGCGGCCCGGGCCGGACTGCGGGTGTCCGTCGTGGACGACGCGCCCGGCACCGGTGCGTCGTACGCCGCGGCGGGCATGCTGGCCCCGGTCGCCGAGGCCGCGTACGGCGAGGAACACCACCTGGTGGCGACCCGGGCGGCCCTGGAGCGCTACCCGGCGTTCGTGTCGGAGCTGGAGCACGCCTCGGGCCTGCGGGTGGGCCTGCGCACCGGCGGCACCCTCGTGGTCGGGTTCGACGACGACGACATGCGGGTGCTGGCCGACCTGTCGGCCTACCACGACGGGTTGGACCTGGACAGCCGGCTGCTGACCCCCCGGGAGTGCCGACGGCGTGAGCCGTCCCTGACGCCCCGACTGCGCGGCGGCCTGCACATCGCCGGCGACCACTCGGTCGACGCCCGCGCGTTGCACGGGGCCCTGCTGGCCGCGTCGCACCGCGGCGGCGTCGAGGTGATCCGCGCCCGGGTCACGGAACTGGTCACCGAGGCCGGCCGGGCGGTCGGCCTGCGGCTGGACTCCGGCACCGTGCACCGGGCCGAGGCGGTCGTGCTGGCCCTGGGGGCGGCCAGCGCCGGCCTGCCGGGGGTACCCGCCGGGCTGGTGCCGGTCCGTCCGGTCAAGGGGCAGATCCTGCGCCTGCGCGGCGAAGCGCTGATCTGCGGCACCGTGCGGGCCGTGGTCCGTGGCCGACCGGTCTACCTGGTCCCGTACGCCGATGACCGGATCATCGTCGGCGCCACCATGGAGGAACGGGGCTTCGACCCGCGGGTCACCGTCGGCGCCG
>DASVVF010000766.1:0-1550 GCA_036386695.1 Catenuloplanes sp.
CTATCCCGACGCCCGGTTGACCGAACGGGTCAGCGCCTGGTGGCGGGAACTGGACGAGGAGGTCCGCCGCCAGATCCACCCGGACGGGGTGTCGGCGGAACAGTCCACCGCGTACGGCGCGCACGTCGTGGAGTGGCTCGCCGTCTGCGCCCGGATCGGGCCCCAGTTGGGCCAACGGTTCTCCCCGGAGAGCCGGCGGCGCATCCTGGCGGCGGCGGCCTTTCTCACCACCGTCACCGACGAGGCCGGCCACCTTGTGCAGATCGGCGACGACGACGAGTCCCGGCTGCTCACGGCGGCGCGGCCGGCCACCGACTACCCGCAGGCCGTGGTCGGACTCGTCGAACGCACCCTGCGGGCCGTCGTCGGGCCGGCCCGTCCCGGGCTCAGTTGCTTCGTCCGCGGCGGCTACACGGTCGCCCGCCAGCAGGCACCCGGCGGGGAGGCGCTCTGGGTGCTGGACCACGGGCCGCTCGGTTTCGGGCACCTGGCGGCCCACGCCCACGCCGACACGCTCGCCGTTTACCTGCATTACCGGGGGCGGCCGGTGTTCGTCAACGCGGGCACGTTCCTCTACCAGGGGTCGACCGAGTGGCGGAACCGGTTGCGCAGCACCGCCCTGCACAACACGGTCAGCGTCGAGGGCGCGGACTCCAGCATGATGACCGGGGCGTTCAACTGGCATCCGCGCCGACGGGCCAACGGGCGGCTGATCGACGTGCGATCGCCGGTGACCGGAGCGGCCGACGCGGGCCTGCGGGTCACCGCGGAACACGACGGCTACCTGGCCGACCACGGGGTCATCCACCGCCGCACGCTCACCGCCACCGGGCCGGGCCGGTTCCGGCTCTCCGACGGTGTCGCCGGCACCGGACGACCCGGGCGGCCCGCCGACACCGGGCGACCGGCGGGGACCTGGTCGCTGCTGGTCGCCGAGGGGCTGCGGGTACGCGAGACCGCCCGCGGCTGGCTGGTCTGCGACGGCGATCTCGCCCTGGTCCGGCTGGAGGCGCCGGCCGGCTGGTCCCGCGAGACCGCCCGCGGCCGGGCGGAGCCGGCGCTCGGCTGGTACGCCCCCGCGTTCGGCCGGCTGGTGCCCACGGCACAGCTGCTCCTGCGCGGACGGCTCGACCCCGGTCGGTCCCTCGACGTGGACATCACCCTGCTCGCCGCGTCCGACGACCCGGCAACGTCCCACGGAGGCCGAAGGTGATCCCTTCCCAGCGCCCGCCGGCGGGGCCGGTCGGACCCGACCCGCTGCCGCCCGTCCGGGTTCCCGGTACGGCGCGGGTGCTCGGGGTGCCGGTCCACGCGATGACCATGGACGCCGTCCTGGACGCCTGCGAGCGGTCGGTGCGCGACTCGGCCCAGCTGAGCATCGGGGTGGTGAACGCCGCGAAGCTGGTCAACATGCGGCGCGACGAATGGTTGCGCCGGGCCGTGCTCGGGGCCGACCTGATCCTGGCCGACGGGCAGTCGGTCGTCTGGGCGAGCCGGCTGCTGCACCAGCCGCTGCCCGAGCGGGTCGCCGGCATCGACCTGTTCCAGGC
>DASVVF010000767.1:0-3478 GCA_036386695.1 Catenuloplanes sp.
GGCCTCGCCGCTCCTGTGTTCGTCGAGCAGCCGGGTGGCGTACGTCAGGTCGAGCAGGTCACCGGCGCCCGAGGTGGCCAGGATGTGCCGGGCCCACTCGTACATCTCGCCGCGCAGCCACACCCGGGTCGGGGTGGGGAAGCCGAGCTTGCGCCGGTTCACGATGGCCGGCGGCACGACGCCCTCCAGGGCGCGACGCATGGCGTACTTGGTGGCATCCGAACGCGGCGGCAGCTTCAGGTCCACCGGGATGCCGGCGGCCACCTCGAAGACCTCCTTGTCCAGGAACGGCACCCGGGCCTCCAGCGAATGCGCCATGGAGATCCGGTCCGCCTTGACCAGGATGTCGCCGCGCAGCCAGGTGTACAGGTCGACGTACTGCATCTTGGTGACGTCGTCCAGCTCGGTGCACTCGGCGTAGATCGGGGCGGTCACGTCGGTGTAGCGCACCGACGGGTCGTACCGGCGCATGATCTCGCGCTTCTCCGCCTCGGTGAACATCCGGGCGTTGCCGTAGTACCGCTCCTCGATGGGGGTGGTGCCGCGTTCCAGGAAGCTCTTGCCCTTGACGCCCTGCGGGATCACCTTGGAGACCGCCCGCAGCCCCTTCTGCATCGGGTCGGGCAGGGCGTGCACCGTGCCCAGCGACAGCGGTTCGCGGTAGATGGTGTAGCCACCGAAGAACTCGTCGGCGCCCTCACCCGAGAGCACCACCGTGACGTGCTCGGCCGCCTTCTTCGCCACGAAGTACAGCGGCACCAGCGCCGGATCGGCGACCGGGTCGTCCAGATGCCAGATGATCTTCGGCAGGGCGTCCATCATGTCCTGCGGGCCGATCTTCGTCGGGATCGTGGTGACGTCCAGGTGCCGCGCGGACTCCTGGGCGACGTCGATCTCCGAATACCCGTCGACGTCGTAACCGACGGTGAAGGTGAGGATGTTCGGGTTGAACTCGCGGGCCAGCGCCACCACGGCGGTCGAGTCGATCCCGCTGGACAGGAACGAGCCGACCGGCACATCCGAACGCATGTGGATCCGGACACTCTCCCGCAGCGTCTCGCGGATCTGGTCGTACAACTTCCGCTCGTCGTCGACCGGCGCCGGACGGAACACCGGGCGGTACCACCGGCGGATGTCGATCAACGTGCCGGGCGACCAGGTCAGGCACTCCCCCGAGCCGATCCGGCTGATGCCGGTGTGCAGCGTGCCCGGCTCGGGCACGTACTGCAGCGTCAGGTAGTGCGACAGGCTGGCGGTGTCCACCCCCGCGTCGCCGGCCTTGGCGGCCGGGGCGAACGGCAGCAGCGCCTTCTTCTCCGAGGCCAGGTAGACCCCGTCCGGCGTCTGCAGGTAATGCAGCGGCTTGATGCCGAAGTTGTCCCGGGCGCCGAAGGCCCGGTGCTCCTGGCGATCCCAGATGACGAAGGCGAACATCCCCCGCAGCCGGGTCAGCACCTGCTCGCCCCAGTAGTGGTAGCCGGCGACGACCACCTCACCGTCGCCACCGGTGGCGAAGGTCGCGCCGAACTCCCGCCGCAGTTCCTCACGAAGCTCGATGTAGTTGTAGATCTCACCGTTGAAGGTCAGCAGGTAGCGGCCATCCGCGTACGGCAACGGTTCGTGACTGGACGCCACGTCGATGATCGACAAACGCTTGTGCGCGAAGACGGCATGGTCACCGACCAACTCGACACCGGTCTCGTCGGGACCCCGGTGGTGCAAAGATTCCAGGGCACCGGCCAGAGCGTCACGATGGATGCCGGCGTCGCCGCGGGAGCTGAAGAAGGCCAGGATTCCGCACATGACGGCCATCTTCGCACGAGCCCGGCGGCGGCCACGGGCGTGCCCGGGCGCGGTAACGTCAGGGACGGGCGGAGCGGCGCGGCGTGGGAGGCGGCATGGCAATGCAGGACGAGGGTACGGGCGAACAGGCGCGCACCGAGTCGCACGATCCGGACTTCCCGGAGAAGTTCCTGCAGTTCATGCGTACCGGCTGGGCTGACGACCCGCTGTCGGTCAGCCCGCGCCCGGAGGTGCCGCACTACGCCAAGCGGCGCGCGGCGGTGTCGGCCGCCTTCCCCGGCGAGACGCTGGTCATCCCCACCGGCCCGGAGAAGGTGCGGGCGAACGACACCGCGTACCACTTCCGTCCCGGCAGCGACTTCGCGTACCTCACCGGCGACCACGACCCCGACGGTGTCCTGGTCCTGCGGCCCAACGGCTCCGGCCACGACGCCGTGCTGTACACCCTCGGACGCTCGTCGCGGGAGAACGACGAGTTCTTCCGCAGCCGTGACGGTGAACTGTGGGTGGGCCGGCGGCACACCCTGGTGGAGAAGTCCACCGAGCTGGGCCTGCAGACCGTCGCGATCAGCGAACTGGGCCGGGCGCTGGCCGACTGCGCGCCCGGGCGGACCCGGGTGCTACGCGGACTGGACCGGCACGTCGACGCGGCGGTGCGCAGCTACGACACCGACACCGCCGGCACCCGCGACCGGGAGCTGGCCACGGTCATCTCCGAGTTGAAGCTGGTCAAGGACGAGTGGGAGATCGCCCAGCTGCAGGACGCGATCGACGCCACGGTACGCGGCTTCCAGGACGTGGCCCGGGTGCTGCCGGCCGACCGCCCGGTGGCCGAACGCCTCCTGGAGGGGGTGTTCGGGCTGCGGGCCCGCCACGACGGCAACGACGTGGGATACGGCTCCATCGTCGGCGCCGGCGCGCACGCCACGATCCTGCACTGGGTGCGCAACACCGGCACCGTCCGCCCCGGCGAGCTGCTGCTGATGGACATGGGGGTGGAGGGCCGGCAGCTGTACACCGCCGACGTCACCCGCACCGTGCCGGTGTCCGGCCGCTTCACCGCCCTGCAACGGCAGGTGTACGACATCGTGTACGCCTCCCAGCAGGCCGGGATGGATGTGATCAAGCCGGGCGTCAAGTTCCGCGACGTGCACCTGACCTGCATGCGGGTTCTGGCGGAGGGTCTGGCCGACCTCGGGGTGCTGCCGGTCAGCGTCGACGAGGCGATGGACAAGGACTCCACCATCTACCGCCGGTGGTCGCTGCACGGCTTCGGACACATGCTCGGCATCGACGTGCACGACTGCGCGAACGCGCGCAAGGAGAGCTACCGCGACGGCGAGCTGGGCGAGGGTTACGTGCTGACCGTCGAACCCGGGTTGTACTTCCAGCCCGAGGACGACCTGGTCCCCGCCGAGCTGCGCGGCATCGGCATCCGGATCGAGGACGACGTGCTGGTCACCGCCGCCGGAGCGGTCAACCTGTCGGCCGAGCTGCCCCGGCGTGCCGACGACGTGGAGGCGTGGTTGGCCCAGCAACGCGACGCCGGCCCCCGCCTGCCGTCCTGAGCCGAGCCGATCCCCACCCGGGACCTTCTGTCAGACCTCAGATGCGGGCCCGCCCGAGGCCGTAAGTACCTTACGGCCGGTTGCGGGGCCCCGAGACAGCGGCTAAG
>DASVVF010000768.1:0-1789 GCA_036386695.1 Catenuloplanes sp.
TGGTCGGGCGGGCGCTGTTCGGCGACGACGTCGACGCCTCCGTACCGGCCCTGCGCCGGCTGGTGCCGCTGGCCGGCGAGCTGGTGGTGGCCCGCGCCCGGCAGCTGACCCGGCCGCCGCTGCACTGGCCCACCCCACGCAACCGCCGGCTCACCCGGACCCGGGCCGAGCAGTACGCCATCGTCGACGCCATCCTCGCCGGCCGCCCGGTGGGCCGCGCGGACGACGAGCGGGACGATCTGCTCAGCCGGCTTCGCTCGGCACGCGACCCGCAGACCGGGCAGCCGCTGTCCGAACAGGAGATCCGCGACCAGGTGCTGGTGTTCCTGCTCGCCGGCCACGAGACCACCGCCGGGGCGCTGACCTTCACCCTGCACCTGCTCGGCCGGCACCCCGACACCCAGGACGAGGTGGCCGCCGCCGGCGCGCCCGCCGTCGGGAACAACGACCTGGTACGCGCGGCGGTGTCGGAAGGTATGCGACTGTTCCCGTCGGTGCACCTGATGGAACGGCTGGCCGGCACGGACACCCAGGTCGGCGGCTATCCGGTGGCGGCCGGGACGATGGTGTTGACGTCGCCCTGGGTCACCCACCGGCATCCCGACTTCTGGCCCGAACCGGACCGGTTCGACCCGCACCGGTTCGTCGGCGACCACGACCGCCCACGGTACGCGTACTTCCCGTTCGGTGGTGGGCCACGAAGCTGCATCGGCGAGCACTTCGCGATGGTGGAGTCCACCGTGCTGCTGCGCGCCCTGCTGAGCCGGTACCGGGTCACCGCACTCGACCCGGGGATGAACCTGCAGCCGCTGATCACCCTGCGCCCGACGACACCGGTACGCGCCGTCCTGCACCGGCGTTAGGCCTCCCCGGTCCGCCCGCGCTGTACGCTCTCGAAACGCGCACGGCGGCAGGCAGGGAAAGGACACCGGTTGAGTACGCGGTTCGAAGAGCTCGACTGGCGCGAGACACCGATGGGCGACATCAGTCTGCGCCGCAGGCTCGAACCGTCGCTGAAGGTGGACGTGTACGAGGTGAAACTCGGCGGGGAGTTCCTGATGTCCAGCCTGTTCACCGTCGCCGAGATCGAGCTGGCCCGGCTCGGCCTCGCCGAGCTCACCGGCACCGGGCTGGACGTCGTGGTGGGCGGGCTCGGGCTCGGCTACACCGCCCGGGCGGTGCTGCAGGACAGCCGGGTCGCGTCCCTGGTGGTGGTGGAGGCCCTCGGCGAGGTGATCGACTGGCACCAACGGGAGCTGCTGCCGTACGCCGCCGAACTGACCTCGGACCCGCGCACCCGCCTGGTCCACGGCGATTTCTTCGCCCTGCTGGACGGCGCCACCGGACTGGACCCACAGGCCCCCGGGCGGCGGTTCGACGCGATCCTGGTCGACATCGACCACACCCCCCGCCACGTGCTGCACCCCAGCCATGCCGGCTTCTACGAGCCCGCCGGGCTGCGCCGGCTCACCGGGCACCTGCGGCCGGGCGGGGTGTTCGCCCTCTGGTCGAACGACCCACCGGACGCGGAGTTCACCGCGATCCTGGCGCAGGTGTTCGCGACCGCGCGGGCCCACGTCGTGCGCTTCCCGAACCCGCTGCAGGGGCGGGACGCCACCAACACCGTCTACGTCGCGACGGGCGGACCGGGCGACTGACTCCAGCGACGGCCCCTCAGTGCGCTTGACCGGAGCGGCGCTTGTCGACGTCTTCGACCGCGTCGCGCACCGCCAACCGGATCACCCAGTACAGGACGAAGAACAGCACAGCGGCGACTGCCGCGGCGACC
>DASVVF010000769.1:0-3326 GCA_036386695.1 Catenuloplanes sp.
GGGTCCACCGCCGGCGCCGGACCCCGTGGCGGTCGTCAAGGCGATCACCGCCCAGGCCGGGACCGGCGGGTACAGCGGCGTCGCGCAGACGGAGGTGACCGTCGCCGGGCTCACCAACCCCGTGGAGACCCTCGCCCTCACCGGCGACAACTCTTCCCACGGCTACCGGATGATCTCCGGGAGGTGGTTCAGCGGACCCGGTGAGATCGTCGTGGCGACACCGTTTCTCACCGCCACCCACAGCAGGGTCGGCGACACCGTCGCCCTGACCTACCACGACACGCGGATCACGGCCCGCATCGTCGGCGAGGCGTTCAACATCGAATCCCGGGGTATGCAGGTCCTCACCGACGCCGCAACGCTCGCGGTCGCCGACGCGGACCTGCGGTCCCAGGAGTACACCATCACCCTGAAGCCCGGTACCGACGCAACCTCCTACGTGCGGGCCCTGAACACCGCGCTGGCGTCGGCGGGCGCCACCGCGGAGGTCACCGAACACGACACCGACGAACTCATCGTCGTCATCAACGCGCTGACCACCTTCCTGACCCTGATGCTGCTCACCGTCGCCGCCCTGGGCGTCCTGAACATGGTCGTCCTGGAGACCCGCGAACGCGTCCACGACCTCGGCGTCCACAAGGCCCTGGGAATGACCCCCCGACAGACCGTCACGATGGTCATCGCGTCGGTCGTCGTCACCGGGCTGATCGGCGGTGCCATCGGCGCGCCCGCCGGCGTGATCCTGCAGCGGACGATCGTGACCAGCATGGGCCGTTCCGCGGGGTTCACCCTGCCCGACTCGGTCATCGACATCTACCACCCCACCGAGCTGGTGCTGTTCGGCCTCGCCGGTCTGGTCATCGCCGTCCTCGGCGCCCTGCTGCCGGCCGGTTGGGCGGCCAGGACCCGCACCACCACCGCCCTGCGCACCGAGTAACCGCACCCGCTCCGTACTTGCCTCACTGCCTCGCCCGCTGAACACCGTGGCTGCGCGATCGACCGGTCCGTGGCCCGCTCACGAGAACCGGTCCGTGGCCCGCTCACCGGCAGAGGCACCCGAGCGCGACGGAGAATCCCCCACCGGGGGCGCCAGCGGTCGCGAGCGGGCCACGGACATCAGCGGAGCCACCCCCACGATGTCGAGGTGGCTGACTCAGCCGGAGAGGTGGCTGAGTCAGCCGGACGAGCCCGACAGGCTAGTCGACCGGCGTGAAGGTGATACGGGAGCGGATCGGGTGGAACCCGGCGCGCTCCAGCCCCGCCACCACCCCCGTGCGGCACGCGTCCACATCGGCGACCACCTCGCGCGCCCCGCCGGCGAGCAGGACCGCGACCACATCGGCCAGCGACCCGTCCAACGCGGCCGGGTCGATCAGACCGAGATAGGCGATCATCGGATAGCAGGCGTCACCCGCGGCCGCGGCCAGACCGATCGGCTCACCATCGCGCAGGGCGACCCGCCAGGACTGCGGCGCAGCGGACAGCCAGGACAACGGCGCGGTGGCCAGGTCGACCCCGGCCACCGCCCGGGCCGTCTCCGTCCCGGTCAGGACCTGCGGCGCGGCGATGCGCGCTACCAGTGTGGTGATCTCCGCCGGGTCGGTGGCCGGGCGGAACGCGTACCGTCCGGGCGGCACGGGCACGGGTGCGCCGGTACCGGTGCGAACGAACCGCAACCGCTCGCCCTGCTCGACCATTCCGGCGAGCCGCGCGGCCGCCATCGGCGGTGCGGCAGCCGGCTCGTGTCGCCAGTCCGGCGGCACCGCGGCGTAGTAGAGCGCCGGACCACCCAGCGCCGCGTGCGCCGCCCGCAGCAGCGCGGCCCCCACGTCCGGCTCGGCGCGAAGCTCGAAGCGGTCGAGCCAGGCACGGCCGAGCGCACCGGGCGGCAGCGCCCAGGCGGCGCGGCCGACCACCCGGCCGCCGCGCAGCGCGACCCAGGTGAGTTCCGGCCGGTAGCCGCCGCTGGCCAGACCATCGGCGTAGCCGTTCTTGGGTACCGCGGGCAGCGGGTCGGGCATGGACTCGAACACGTTTTCCTCACCCGCGACGAGCGGGCGGATGACCAGATCAGTCATGGCATGATCCTCCGGGCAGTGCGCGCCCCGGTCAGATCCGCGTGGACGCCAGGACGCGGAAGGGGCGCAGAACATCGGACATGGTGTTCTGACCTCCTTTCACGGCTCGTCGGCGTGCGAGCAATCTAACCGACGACCGCCGCGAGCGGCAATCCACACCCCCATCGCGATCCTCGCCAGCCGATCACAGCCTTGCCAGGACCGGTCGGGTCACATCCTGGTTGTCGACAACGACATCCGCGCGTCCGTCGGGCGCGACCCGCCGGTGCGACCCACCTGTTCCAATTTTCCTGGAAACGCCCCCTACGGCGAGTGGGGCGATGCGGCCGACATCGCTCAGCCGGACGTCCCAGCCGGCCAGAACTGAAACAGGAACGCCTCCACCCCACGCGGCTCCTCGATGCCGGCGCGCGGCGTCAAGGCGGCGATGCGGGACTGCCCGGCGCGGTACGCCCGCAACTCATAGTGGCCGGGCGGGCCGATCCGCAGGACGTGCGTGTCGGTCGGCTGGATCTCCAGGTAGCCGCCGTCCAACCGGACGCGTCCGGCCTTGCCGCCCTCCCACCCGTCGAGCAGGGGTGGGGTCGCGTCCCAGACCTCGACGGTCACCCGCGCGTAGTGGTCGGTGGCGCCGGCGCTGATCACCACCACACAGTTCGGGGTAATCGACAACCAGTCCTCGCCAGACAGTCCGTAGTCGCCGGCGTCGTCAAGCAGCACGATCATGCGGCGCGCGACGAG
Source organism: Catenuloplanes sp. (assembly GCA_036386695.1). Lineage (GTDB taxonomy): Bacteria > Actinomycetota > Actinomycetes > Mycobacteriales > Micromonosporaceae > DASVVF01. The sequence continues at coordinate 2,820 of DASVVF010000769.1, forward strand.
TGTCTCCGTCTCCAGCCGGGTCACGCATCGGGGCATCGGTCGTCCTTCCGGGCCGTGACCGTGCCCGCGAGGCGGTGTGGCGGGCACGGTCGGCAACGTACCGCGTCGACGGGTGCTCGGGACGACTCGGCCCAGGACGCGGGGCTCAGACTGCCGATGCGCGGTGCGGCCGCGGGAGTGCTGATCGGTCTTGGGGGTGCGCGCCCACCCCGACCTGCCCGCCTTCATCGGTGAAGCTCAGGTCGGCGATGTCGAGGGCGGCCAGTTTCCGGAGTCGAGGAAGATCGGTACAGGGCCCCACGCTTGTGTAGCTGACCCAGCACCACAAATCTTCGATTACCTCGCCGAATCGTTGACCCACCTCCGCGCCTGCCTGTGACAGTTGGGGCGACTTGAGCAGGCTCTGCGCCCGGCCGAGGAAGCCGCCGGCATCTACCGCCGGCTGGCCGGGATGTTGCGCGCCGGATAAGTGTCAGCGCGTGCGCTAGAAGAATGTCATTGGCTCGT
>DASVVF010000770.1:0-4064 GCA_036386695.1 Catenuloplanes sp.
CCGCCGTCCATCAGCCGCACCACCCCGCGCAGCGTCACCACCCCGGCCCGGGCGAACGCCGTGTCCGGGGGCGCGTCCCAACTGACCGGCAACTCGGCCCGCCCGCCGAGGCTACCGACGCCGGTGACGGTGCGGGGTAGCTCCGGTCGCCCACCGACGTAGGTCTTGGCCCGGCCGGGCAGGGTGGCGCCGAAGGTGTCGACCATGACAACCGCCTCGGCCCGGTGCTTGCCACCGAGCGGATCGGTGGCCTCGCCACGCACCCGCACCGTCCCCGGCTTGCGCCACTTGGCGGCCGACGGAGCCCGCCACGTCACGGGGAGGCTGCCGCGGGCGCCGTCGCGGTACACCGGGGTGACGGTGGTCGGCAACGTGGGTACGAACCCGGGCATGGTGTACGCGTGCGCCTGCTGGATATCGAGCACTGTCTCGTCCACCACGGTCCAGCGCTGGTTGGCGTTGGAGGTCGGGGTATAGGTGCCGACCCGGCTGCCGTCCGCGGTGGCGAATCCGGCCACCTCGAGCAGGCGCCCGCTGGCGACGTTGACGAACGTCCACGTCTTGTCGCCGGTCGTGGACATGATCCATTGCGCGTCGTCAGCCACCGTGTCCTTGCGCTTCGATCCCGGCACCTCGTCGAGGACCGCCGCGCCGTCGCGCACCGAGAGGCGCCTGCCGTTCGCGGCGTTCACGATCTCGTGCCGGGCCAGGTTGCTCTTCCCGCCGGTCAGCTTGCGCACCCGCCACAGCTGCTCAGCGCTGGCCGGGTCGGTGTTGCGGACCACCACTGACGTCGCGTCGGCGGACGGCGCGAGCGACTTGCCGGCCTGGACGCCCTGCAGCCGGTACACGTGGTCGCGTTGCACCATGGCCGCGTGGCCTTCCACGCCCTTGACGCCCTTGATCAGGAACGTGGTGACCGACTTCGCGGGCACGACGAGGGTGGCCGAACCGTTGGACACCCGCACCGGCGTCCCCCGCACCAGTGGGGCACCCTCGCTGGTCACCACCGGTGTCACAGTCGCCCCGGACGAGATGCGATCGAAGCGGGAGAGGTCGAGGGTGACGGCGCGCGCCGCGGTGCCGTTGTTGACGTGCACGACGGTGGCGGCGTCACCGGACCGCTTGATGGCCGCGACACTGGACGGGCCCTCGACCCGCACCAGCTGGTCCCCCGGAGCGATGTGGTGGGTGAAGTTCCGCATCGTGTCGAACTTCGTGTTCGCCTTGATGGGACAGGTCTGCAAGGTGTCCTTGGCGGTGCAGTTGAACGGGACGTGGATGGCCCCCCAGTTTCCGTTTCCCGCCACCTGCGGACCGGCGTCCTCGATGGGTTGCCAGGACACCCACGCGGCGGGTTCCAGCTCCCGTAGGTCGTCGACGATCCGGTTGGCGATACCCAGGCCCGGTTCCATGCTCGTGTAGGTGGTCGGCTTGCCCCAGTTGCCTTCGACCTCGCTCATCCACAGCTTCTTGTCCGCGCCCTTGGCGATGTCACGGGCGGCGGTGCGCATGCCGGTGCCGTACGTGTGCACGTTGAGCTGGTCGATGGCGGCCCGGGTCGCCGGGGTGTAGCCGTTCCAGTTCTGGGTGAACACACCCGGGTTGGTCTCGTCCATCGCCGAGATGGTCGCCTTGGTCCTGGCCCGCTTCAGGGCCTGCTCCAGCGCCAGCACGACCTTGCCCTGCAACGCCGGGCCCGCGTGCGCCCCTTCCTGCCGACCGCCGGTGGGCTGGCCGTCCGGCCCGAGCCGGGTGTACCAGTAGGGCGTATTCGGCTCGTTGAGCGGAGCGATGGTGTCGAACTTGATGCCGTGGGCCCGCTCCATCCGGTCGGTCACCTTGACGAGATAGGTCGCGAAGTCATCCAGCCGGTCCTCGCGGATCTGGTCGGCTGAGGAGTCGAAGCCCCCCGACACGTACCCGCTCACCGTCTGGAACCACGGCGGCGAGTTGCTGAACGCCTCCCAACGGTCCACCTTGCTCTTGATCTGGTCCACCCACCAGCGTTGACCGGGGTCGGCGTTCCAGTTCCAGTGACCCGGGTCGTTGGGGTTCCACCAGTCCATGTCCTTCTGGGTGGTCCCCGGGGGGGCCTTCCAGAAGCCCTCCATGGTCGCGCCCATCTTCATGTAGTCCTTGCGGACGTCCGGCGCGTTGCCGCCACCGATGTTGTAGCGGGCGATGTTCAACCGGAGGCCGTCCCTGCCGTACAGCATGTCGACGAGCTGCTTGCGAATCGCGTCCGGATACTGCCCGGTGGCGTTGGCGAACCAGACCAGGCTGCTACCCCAGCCTTCGAATTCCGGTTGCTGGTATGACGGGTCGACGCGGACGGTGACCGCCTCGGGGGTCGCGGCCTGGGCCGCGCCAGCCCCGGCGGCGTCGGTCGCGGCGGCGGGCGCGGCGGCCAGACCGACGGCGAGCGTCGCGGCGGCCGCGGCGGCCACCGCACGGGCGGCGATCTGTCTGTGGCTCATGGCGCAACCCCTCACGGGTCCAAGGCGATCGACAGCAGCCGACCAGCATCCGAATCGACGGTGATCTTATCGACCCGTTGCCATACCGCAAGGCCCACTGAGGCATCCGAATCAACCGGTCGTGACCGCCATCGCCCTGGCCCGGCGGCCTGCTCGCCCCCCGGGTGGACGCCGGTGCGACCTCCCGGTCGTCCACCGCGGTGGGTGGTCACGACACGAGGCAAGCGTCCGGGACGGCATACTGACCGTCGGACGCACGGGCGAAGGGAGTCATCGTGGCGGTGTCGCATCCGGTGTTCGCGCGGGTCTACGAACGCCTCAGCGTGATGATGGACCGCGCCGGCGCCGCCGAACACCGTCGCTACCTGGTCGCCGGGCTCAGTGGCCGGGTCATCGAGATCGGCGCCGGCAACGGCCGCACCTTCGCCCACTACCCACCGCAGGTCACCGAGGTCATCGCCGTCGAACCGGAACCACGGCTGCGGGCTGCGGCGCTGACCGCGGCCGCGACCGCGCCGGTACCGGTGCGGGTGGTCGACGGCGTGGCCGACGCCCTACCGGCCGGCGACGGCGAGTTCGACGCCGCCGTGACGGCGCTGGTGTTGTGTACGGTGCCGGACCAGGCCGCCGCCCTGGCCGAGATCACCCGGGTGCTGCGCCCCGGCGGGCAGCTGCGCTTCTTCGAACACGTCGCCGCCGACGCCCCGGGTGCGATGCGCCGCGCCCAGCGCCTCGCCGACGCGACCCTGTGGCCGAGGTTGTTCGGCGGGTGCCACACCGGCCGAGACACCGTCGCCGCCATCACCGGCGCCGCGTTCGTCGTCGACGAGGTGCACCGCTTCCGGTTCCCACCGACCGGTCCCGGCAGCCCGGCCGCCCCGCACGTACGCGGGACCGCCACCCGCCCCGCCGACCTTCCGGCCGCCTGACCGACGCGGGGTCAGGACGTTCGTCCGCCTGACATACCTTTCGATCGATCCAGCGGCAGCGCGCCTCGTCGAGACCACCGGACGTCACGTTTGGAGAGCAGTGAACACCCAGCTCAACACGCGGTTACGGCCAGCCTCCCCCGAGGACGCGGAGCCCATCGCTGACCTCTTCCTCGCCGCCCGGACAGCATCCATGTCGTATCTACCCCGCCTGCACACCGACGCCGAGACGCGATGGTGGATCAGCAACGTCGTGCTTGTTGAGCACGAGGTGCAGGTCGCTGAGGACGCCGCGAGCGGCGACATCCTCGGCTTCGCCGCGGTGGGCGGCGAGTGGCTGGAGCACCTTTACGTCCTTCCGGCCGCGCAGGGTAACGGCTGTGGTACGCGACTCCTGCGGCACGTCGTCGAGCACAGTACCGGCGAGGTTTCACTTCACGTGTTCCAACGCAACACCGATGCTCGGCGCTTCTACGAGCGACACGGCTTCGCGGTCGTCAGCGAAGGTGACGGCAGCCTCAACGAGGAGGGGGAGCCCGATCTGACGTACCGCTGGACCGCCCGGAGCTGACTGCGAGCCTGACCCCTGTCGTCACCCGCGCCAATGGGAAGGCCAGCGACCACTCCATTCGCCCGGACCACGGGTGTCCGCCTT
>DASVVF010000771.1:0-5451 GCA_036386695.1 Catenuloplanes sp.
TCGCCGTCGCGGCCGATCAGCTCGCCGGCCGGCGGCAGCCGGCGCTCCCCGCGCATGGCCGCGACCGCGGCGGACACGGCCGCCGGGGGGTCGACGACACCGATCGCTCCCCGGGCGGCCGCCAGGAATACCGCGCGCTCCTCGCCGGTCAGCCCCAGCGCCCCCGCCAGCAGCTCCACCGTTGTGCGCTGCGGCCGGGACGCCCGGCCCCGCTCCAGGTCCCGCACGGTACGCACGCCGACGCCGGCCCGGTCGGCCAGCTCCGCCTGCGTGAGGCAGACGGCCAGACGTCGAGCGCGCAGGAATTCGTCGAAACGAGCGCCGCCCTGGTCAGGACCGTGATCCGCGGTCATGGAACGGACAGTACGCAGGACGTGATGACCTTGGGAGTGCTGCGTCGGGCTGCCGACCGGCGATGCTTGAATACCCGACAGCGGGCCCGCTCAGGTTGCGGCGGGTGCGAAACTGTGGCAGCCGGTCACAGACCGAGGTCCCGGGCGATGATCATGCGCTGGACCTCGGAGGTGCCCTCGCCGATCTCCAGGATCTTCGCGTCCCGCCAGAACCGACCGACCGGGAACTCGTTCATGAAGCCGTAGCCACCATGGATCTGGGTGGCCTCCCGGGCGTTGTCGACGGCGGACTCGCTGGCGTACAGCTTCGCGATGGCGGCCTGGCGCTTGAAGTCCTCGCCGGCGAGCATCCGCGCGGCGGCGTCGTAGTAGGCCAGGCGCGCGGTGTGCGCCCGCGACTCCATGTCGGCGATCTTGAATTGGATCGCCTGGAAGTCGCCGATCGGCCGGCCGAACGCCTGCCGGTCCCGGGCGTAACGCACCGACTCGTCGACGCAGCCCTGGGCCAGCCCCACCGACAGGGCCGCGATCGCGATGCGGCCCTCGTCGAGGATCCGCAGGAACTGGGCGAAGCCCCGGCCGCGCCGCCCGAGCAGGTTTTCCGCCGGCACCCGGACGTCCTCGAAGGTCAGTCCGTGGGTGTCCGACGCGCACCAGCCGACCTTCGAGTACCCCGGCGCGACGGTGAAACCGGGGGTGCCCGACGGGACGATGATCGACGACAGCTCCTTGGAACCGTCCGGGTTGGTGCCGGTGACCGCGGTGACCGTGACGAGCGCGGTGATGTCGGTGCCCGAGTTGGTGATGAACTCCTTGGCGCCGTTGATCACCCATTCCGAGCGCTCGGTGTCCAGCACCGCACGGGTCGTGGTGCCACCGGCGTCGGAGCCGAACCCCGGTTCGGTCAGCCCGAAGCCCGCCAGGGCCTCGCCGCTGGTCAGCCGGGGCAGCCAGCGTTCCTTCTGCCGCGGCGTGCCGAACCGGTAGATCGGCATGGCGCCGAGCGAGACGGCGGCCTCCAGGGTGATCGCGACGCTCGAATCGACCCGGGCCAGTTCCTCGATCGCCAGGCACAGGGCGAAGTAGTCGCCGCCCATTCCGCCGTACTCCTCGGCGAAGGGGAGCCCGAACAGGCCCATCTTGCCCATCTGCCGGACCACGTCGTACGGGAAGGTGTGCTGCTCGTAGTGCTCGCCGATCACCGGGGCGACGACCTCGCGGGCGAACTCGCGCACGCTGGCGCGCAGGGCCTCGTGCTCGTCGCCGAGCCGGAAGTTGATCATCGGTTGCTCCTGCCGGACGGGGTCTGGTGGCCGGGGTGACCGGACTCAGACCGGGGTGACGCCGTGGCGGCGCCGGGAGAAGTGCCGGTCGCGCCCGTGGGCGGCGGCGAACCGGCGGATCAGTTCGTCGCGCAACCGGGCCGGCTCGACGATGGTGTCGACCACGAGTTCGCTGGCCAGCCGGACGACGTCGATGTCCCGCTCGTACTCGGTGCGACGCGCGGCGACGAAGGCGGCCCGCTCGTCCGGGTCGGCGATAGCGGCGATCTTGTTGGCGTAGACGGCGTTGACCGCCGCTTCCGCGCCCATCACGGCGATCTTGGCGGTCGGCAGCGCGATGGTGGCGTCGGGCTCGAAGCCGGGTCCGGCCATCGCGTACAGCCCGGCGCCGTAGGCCTTGCGCACGACGACACAGATCTTCGGCACGGTGGCCTCGGCCACCGCGCTGATCATCTTGGCGCCGTGCCGGATGATGCCCTGCTTCTCCACCGCCGCGCCGACCATGAAGCCGGGAACGTCGGACAGGAACAGCAGCGGCACATTGAAAGCGTCGCAGAGCTGGATGAACCGGGTGGCCTTGTCCGCCGAATCGACGAAGAGCACCCCGCCCTTGAACAGCGAGTTGTTGCCGACCACGCCGACGGTCCGGCCGTCGAGGCGACCGAAGCCGACGGTCAGCTCCCTGGCCCAGCGCGCCTGGATCTCCAGGAACGAGCCGTCGTCGAGCAGCCCCCGCACGTAGCGGCGCATGTCGAAGGCCTGCCGCTCGCTGGCTGGGACGAGCGCGGCGAGATCGACCCCGGGTGGCGCCGGGACGGGCTCGGCGACCGGTGGTTCCCGCTGCCAGTTCCCCGGCAGGTACGACAGGTAGCGCCGGACGACGTCGATCGCCTCGGCCTCGGTGGCGCACAGGAAGTGCCCGACGCCCGACTCGGCGCAGTGCACCCGCGCCCCGCCCATCTCCTCCAGGGTGGTCTTCTCCCCGGTGACCATCTGCACCATCCGGTCGGAGCCGAGGTACATGCTGGCGTTGCCGTCGACCATGGCCACCACGTCGCAGAACGCCGGGATGTAGGCGCCCCCGGCGGCGGACGGCCCGAACAGGGCACAGGCCTGCGGGATCGAGCCGGAGGCGCGGACCTGGTTCCAGAAGATCTTCCCGGCGCCGCGGCGGCCGGGGAACAGGTCGACCTGGTCGGTGATCCGGGCGCCGGCGGAGTCCACCAGGTACACCATCGGCACGCCGGTGGTGTACGCCCGCTCGATGATCCGGATGATCTTCTCGACCGTGCGGGCGCCCCAGGATCCCGCCTTGACGGTGGAGTCGTTGGCCATCACGCACACCGGCCGGCCGTCGACCCGGGCCGCCCCGGTGACCACCCCGTCGGCGGGCAGTCCGTCGGCGTTGGCGTTGGCGAAGCCGCCGTCCTCGACAAAGGATTCCTCGTCGACCAGCAGGTCGATGCGTTCCCGGGCGAACAGCTTTCCCCGGGCGGCGTTGGCGGCGTGGTACTTCTCCGCGCCACCCGACCGGATCCGCTCGCGCAGTTGGTCCAGCGCCTCGCCGTCGAGCGTCACGTCGGTCCCCTCCGGCCGCGGCACGCGACCCACGCTATCCCTTAACGATCGTTAGGCTAGCGCATCGACGCCCCGCCGACCACTGCGCGGGGGCGCCGGCCAGTCCAACGGGATCCGGGGGCCGGCGCGCAGCACACCCGACGGAAGCGTGCGACCGACCAGTTCCTCGGCCAGCCGGGCCGCCCCGATCAGCGCGCCCAGGTCGATGCCCGTCTCGATGCCCATGTCGTGCAACATGTGGACGAGTTCCTCGGTGGCCACGTTCCCGGTGGCGCCGGGCGCGTACGGGCAGCCGCCCAGCCCACCGACGCTGGCGTCGTACTGGGTCACCCCCAGCCGCAGGGCGGTCAGCACGTTGGCCAGCGCCGTGCCCCGGGTGTTGTGGAAGTGCAGCAGCACCGGCAGCTCGGCGTGGCGCTCCCGGACCGCGTCGAGCAGGTCGGTCACCCGGCGCGGGGTGGCCATCCCGGTGGTGTCACCGAAGGCCACCCGATCGGCGTGGTCGGCCAGCACCCGGTCCACGATGCCGGCCACCCGCCGGGGGGGCACGTCCCCCTCGTACGGGCAGCCGAAACTGGTCGCCACGATGACCTCCACGGTGGACGCCGAGGCGTGCGCGAGGTCCACGATGGCGGCGATGTCGTCGAGCGACTCGGCGGTGGACCGGTTGACGTTGCGGCGGTTGTGCGTGTCGCTGGCCGAGACCACCACCTCGAGCTCGGTGAAGCCGGCCGCGAGCGCGCGTTGGGCGCCGCGCAGGTTGGGCACCAGGGCGGAGTAGCGCACCCCGTCTGCCTTCGCCGCCCGGCGCCACACCTCGTCCGCGTCGGCCATCTGCGGGATCGCCCTGGGATGCACGAACGAGACAGCCTCGATCCGGCGTACCCCGGTGGCCGACAGCGCGTCGAGCAGCCGCACCTTCGCGTCGGCCGGCACCGGGTCCTCGTTCTGCAGCCCGTCGCGGGGGGCGACCTCGCGGATGGAGACGGCGCTGGGCAGCTCGGCCATCGGGGGGGTCAGCGCATCCGGGCGACGATGCCGGTGTCGTAGTCGCCGCTGACGAACTCGGGATTGTCCAGCAGCTCGGCGAAGAACGGCAGGTTGTTCTTCGGGCCGGCGATCTGGAACCCGGCCACCGCGGCGCGGGCCCGGGCGATGGCGTCGGAGCGGTCGGTGCCGTGCACGATGAGCTTGGCCATCAGCGAATCGTAGAACGGGGTGACGGTGGTGCCGGCCGCGTAGCCGGAATCGACCCGGACACCGTCGCCGGTCGGCTCGACCCAGGTGGTCACCGCACCCGGGCCGGGCAGGAACCGCTTCGGGTCCTCCGCGTTGATCCGCAACTCGATCGCGTGACCGGAGGTACGCAACGCCGCCGGGTCGAAGGTCGGCGGCAGGCCGGCGGCCACCCGCAGCTGCTCCTCGACCAGGTCCAGCCCGAACACCAACTCGGTGACCGGGTGTTCCACCTGCAGCCGGGTGTTCATCTCCAGGAAGAAGAACTCCCCGGTGCCCGGGTCCAGCAGGCACTCGACGGTGCCGGCGTTGCGGTAGCGCACGGCCTCACCGGCGCGGACCGCGGCGGCCAGGATCCGCTCGCGCAGCTGCGGCGAGACCGCCGGGGACGGCGACTCCTCGACCAGCTTCTGGTTGCGCCGCTGGACGGAGCACTCCCGTTCGCCCAGGGCCACCACCCGGCCGTCGGCCAGGCCGAGGATCTGCACCTCGACGTGGCGTACCCGGGGGAAGTAGCGCTCGATGAGCACCGAGCCGTCGCCGAACATCCGCTCGGCGAACGCGCGCACCTTGTCGTACTCGGTGCGCAGCGCGGCCTCGTCGGCGGCGACGGCCATGCCCATCCCCCCGCCGCCGGCGGCCGCCTTGACCATGACCGGGTAACCGATGCCGGCGGCCGCGTCGAGCGCCGCGTCGACCGTGCCGGCCGGGTCGGTGGTTCCGGGGGCGACCGGCACGCCGGCCGCGGCCATCAGGTTCCGCGCGTTGATCTTGTCGCCCATCGCGGTGATCGCCTCGGCGCCCGGACCGACCCAGATCAGGCCGTTGGCCGCCACCGTACGGGCGAAGTCCGCGTTCTCCGACAGGAAGCCGTAGCCGGGGTGGATCGCCTGCGCGCCGGTCGACTTCGCGGCGGCGAGGATCGCCTCGGTGTTGCGGTAGCTCTGGGCCGGGTTCGCCGGACCCACACAGATCGCCTCGTCCGCCTCGGTGACGAACGG
>DASVVF010000772.1:0-2311 GCA_036386695.1 Catenuloplanes sp.
CCGTCCGGTCGGCGGCCTCCCGGCCGGCCAAGGTCTCCTGACGCGGCCACGTCGGTCGACGCCGTGGCGGGTGCCGGCCCCCCCGCCGGGCGGGTGCCGCCGGGCTCAGTCGTCCAGGCCCCAGTCCAGCACCGGGGACTGGACGGTGTCGCCGAAGCCGGTGCCGGTGGACAGCGTGCACGACAGGCGGCTGTCGGCCTCGTTCTTCGTGCCGGTCCGCCGGCAGTAGTCCTTGCGCTGGTCGGCGTTCACGTCCACCCAGTGCACGCCGGCGTCCTGCCCCCAGTCCAGGATCGAGGAGGTGATGGTCGCCCCGAATCCGGTTCCGGTCGACAGGGTGCAGGAGACCTGGGTATTGCCCCGGGGGCCGCCGACCCGGCGACAGTAGTCGGTCCGGTCGTCGCCGTTGACGTCCTCCCACGTCGCCGCGGCGTCGTCGGGCCCCAGGTCGGTCTCCGCGGAGGTCAGGGTCTGCCCGAACCCGGTGCCGGTCGACAGGGTGCAGGCCACCCGGCCGCTGGCGCCGTCGCGCGGGCTCAGCCGCCGGCAGTAGTCGGCCTTGTCGTCGCCGTTGATGTCCTCCCAGGCCGCCCCGGTCTGGGCGCCGAGGTCCAGCTTCGGTGAGGTGATGGCGTCGTCGAATCCGGCGCCGGTCGACAGCGTGCAGCCGACCTTGCCGGTGGCCCCGTCGCCGGGGCTCAGTCGGCGGCAGTAGTCGGTCTTGTTGTCCCCGTTGACGTCCTCCCACTCGAAACCGACCGCACTGCCCAGGTCGAGTTCCGGCGAGACGATGGTGTCGCCGAACCCGGTGCCGGTGGACAGGGTGCAGGCCACCCGGCCGCTGGCCCCGCCCGGGCTCAGCCGCCGGCAGTAGTCGGCGGTGTTGTCGTTGTTGGCGTCGTCCCAGGCCCACCCGGTCTCCGGGCCGAGGTCGAGCACAGGCGAGGTGAGGGTCTGTCCGAAGCCGGTGCCGGTGGACAGGGTGCAGGCGATCCGCCCGGTGGCGCCGTCGGGTTCGCCGATCCGCCGGCAGAAGTCGGCCCGGTTGTCCCCGTTGAAGTCCTCCCAGTCCCGGCCGGCGCGCGGGCCCCAGTCCAGCACCGGGGAGGTGACGGTCCGGCCGAAGCCGTCCTTTGTGGACAGGGTGCAGGCCACCCGGCCGGTGCGCACATTGTCCTGACCCACCCGGCGGCAGTAGTCGTCGGCGGAGTCGCCGTTGACGTCCTCCCACTGCAGCGCGCCGTCGGTCACGGCGGCCGCGCCGGTGGTGGAGCCGGCGCCGACCGGCTGGGAGGTGGGGATCTCGCCGACATCGGGCAGCGCGGTGCGCCGCAGGGCGGGGAAGTGCCGCTTGCCGGCGGCCACCAGATCCGGGTCCGTGGTGCGCTGCCAGCGCGGGTCCGCGGCGATCGCCACCGCCTGGTCCGCGGTCAGCGCGATCCGGCCGGCGGGATTGGTCGTACCGTCGAACTCCAGGCAGCTGGCGATGTCGATGGCGACCCCGATGCCGTCAGGGTGGATGACGGACACGGCGATGCGCTGCGCGCAGTTGTCCGGCACGGTGACGATGCTGACCTTGGCGCCGTTGGGCAGGGTCTGGCAGATCCGCTGGGGCTCGGTGCTGGGCCGGCACCGCGGGGGTGGGGCGGCGCCCGCACCCCCGCCGGCCGGGGGAGCGGAGCGGACGCCGAGGCGGATCATGCCGGGGCCCTTGTCGGCGTCGTTCAGGTACGCCTGGACCAGCAGCCCGCCGTCGCCGCTCTTCGCCTCGTTGCTGGTCTTTATCGGCCGTACCAGCTGGGTGAGCAGTTCCAGCACCGCCTCCGGGGTGGCCGGTACGCGCTTCGGGTCGGCCAGCGGCGCCGGTTCGGCGGCGGCCGGGGCGCTGGCGGCGGCGATGCCGTGCGCGGCTGGGCTGGCGTTGCCCATCCGGAACGGCCGGCCGACCCCCAGGGTCATCGCGGTAGCCGCCACGATGACCACGACGGTGGCCGCGGTCATGCCGTACCAGACGCGCCGGCGTGTCCCGGGTGCCCTGAACGCGGCCATCGGTCCCCGCGCCGGAGCCCGGTGTTTCACCGCCGTACGACCCCGTGGCTCGACCGCCAAGTTATCGATCATGATTTCGCCCGCCCTCGGTTCTCGCACAGAGGTACGGGCCCCAGTGACCAGGAGATCACGCTGCGGCATTAGCAATCCGTTCGACTCTCGCACGGTCGGCCGAACGGGCAGGATTGATCGGTTGGTTTACCCCTAAAGCCCCCACTCGGGTCGCGGTCGCGTGGCCGGTCGACAGCGCAGTGCCCCGGGC
>DASVVF010000773.1:0-1505 GCA_036386695.1 Catenuloplanes sp.
ACGGCCTCGGTCATCATCCCCACCAGCAGGATGCTCTGCCCGGTCATCATCCCGGCGAGGTTGAAGAACGCGTCGAGCAGGTACCCGCGGAACACGTCGCCGGTCATGTGCTTGGTCGGCGGCATCCACTTCAGCGGCGCCTCCGGGAACAGCTCGCGGGCCAGCAGCGCGTGCGCCAGTTCCAGGCGCAACGACTCCGGCAGGTCCGGGTTGATCTCGAACGCGTGCCCCAGCCCCAACTGCCAGTCCGCCAACCCCGCCTCGTGCGCGAAGTACTCGTTGAGCAGCTGCGACACCGTCACGGTGTGCGCCTCGTCGACCGCGTCCGCGGTGGTCAGGTAGTTGTCCTCGCCGGTGTTGATGATGATCCCGGCGCGGGCGTGCACCTGCCGGGAGAACCGCTGGTCGACGAAGGTCCGGATCGGATTGATGTCCCGGAAGAGGATTCCGTACATCGAGTCGTTGAGCATCATGTCGAGGCGTTCCAGCCCGGCCAGCGCGGCGATCTCCGGCATGCACAGCCCGGACGCGTAGTTCGTCAGCCGCACGTACCGGCCCAGCTCCTTCGACGTCTCGTCGAGGGCGGCCCGCATCAGCCGGAAGTTCTCCTGCGTGGCGTACGTGCCGGCGAAGCCCTCCCGGGTGGCGCCCTCCGGCACGTAGTCCAGCAGCGACTGCCCGGTGGAGCGGATCACCGCGATCACGTCCGCGCCGGCCCGCGCCGCCGCCTGCGCCTGCGGGATGTCCTCGTAGATGTCCCCGGTCGCCACGATCAGATAGATCCACGGCCGCTGCGGCGGATCCCCGAGCCGCTTGACCAGCCGTTCCCGCTCCACCCGCCGCCGATCCACCCGCTTCAGACCCGCCGCCACCGACCGCCGCGCCACCCGCCGCGCCGACGTGCCCGCCCGACCCACCGGCACCCCGAACCGCAGCGAACCCGCCGCCGCCTTCTGCGCCACCACCGTCAGGTCGTCCAGACCCTCCCGGGCCGCCGCGTCGAACACCGGCAACGCCACCCCGTGGCCCAGACCCACCTGCGCGACCACCGCGTCGACCAGCCGGTTCACCCACGGAATCCCGTCCGGGTCGGCGCCGACCACCCCGGCCAGACGCAACACCGCCCGCTCCACCGACACCGTGGTGTGCCCACGGGCCAACTCCACCACCGGCTGACCAGCCCGCGCCGCCAACGCCCGCGCCCGCGCCACCACCACCGGATCCAACTCAAGTTTCCCGGCCACCGTCACCCCTCGAAGATCGTCCGGCCGCGCAGCACCGTGCGCCGGCACACCGGCAACGGGGTCGGATCATCCGGCCCCCGCAACTCCGGGTCGGCCGACACCAGCACCGGCAACCCGTCCCGCACCCCCGCCGGGGTGTCCCACACCGCGAACGTCGCCGGCGCCCCCGGCGCCACCAACCCGTCGGTGTCCCGGTGCACCGCCCGCCACCCGCCCCGGGTGTGCGCCGCGAACGCCGCCCGCACCCCCAACCGCTGCGCC
>DASVVF010000774.1:0-3054 GCA_036386695.1 Catenuloplanes sp.
CCCCAACGGTAGTCGTCCACCATGCCGGGGCGGGGCCTGGACCGACCAAGGCCGACACGCCAATCGTCGGATCGGCGGTCGTGGGTCCGTCCAGAGTGTCCTCCCGGGACCGTCCTGAGTGGATGTTTGTGATGAGTGTCATTCCACTCTCGCATTGACCTTATAACCAAGCCAATGCTACGCCCTCTGCATTTCACCCCGTCCTGGCCGGCACGGTGCGAACATTTAATGACATAGCGTAGCCGTTCGGCAACATAAAGCACTTCGGCGACGCGTACTGCGCTTGCGTGCCTCGACCGATCGCTTCGCGGAATGTTGCGGGTCTTGCAGCCAATCAATACATCCTTTAGAGTGATCATTGCCCCAATTAGCCGAGTGCTGCTGGCCAGGAAATGTACATCCTGGCCAGCAACTCCAGCACTTCCAGCGGCAGAACCAATCTGCTTCCACCGAAGGGAAGTACGCGTGAAACGGAATCTGGTCCGAGCGGCGGCCGTAACGACCATGGCCGCAGCCGCACTTACCGGAGTGGCGACCCCCGCCCTCGCCGGCCCCGCGCCGAGCTGCGTCTGGGTTGACGTGCACAGCTTCAACACCGTTACCGTCTGGAACCAGTGCACCTACAACCTTCGCCTGAAGGTTGACTGGGGATCGCTCGCGCCATACTCGTCCTGCTACGCCATCACTGCAGGCCAATTCAAGTATGTTACGGGCTACTCCAAGCCATTCGCACAGTACAAGAAGGTCGTTACCTGCTAAACGAACAACCACGCAACGATGGCTTCTTTGGCAAGATGAAAGAAGCCATCGTTGCGCGTTCGCTGATCGTTTTGCTTGCGCCGCGCCGTTTACATCTGGAACGTGCGGGTCGATTGGGCTGCTGCTCGGCGGCATTCCCGGCACGGCACAGACGCACGGTGCCCGCTGGTTTTATTACCAGGTCCGCAGGGCGTGGTCGCTTGAGTTGCAGGTATAGGTGATCAGGCGGGCGTTGATGCCCGTGGAGGCATTCTGCGCCGTGATGCACCCGCCGGTGGCCTGATCGCAGAACTGAAAGCCCTTCAATGGCAAACGGCCAGCACGTCCACAGCGGACGGATGTATCCGACAACGGGTCCGGCTGAGGCCGTCCCTGCGACAACTGCTCTCCGTGTGGGCCCCGGCCGTTGAGACGGTGACCGCCCCGGCGTCGTGGGCCGCGGCGAGTCGGCGCTGGCTACGGGCGGCCGCGCCGGGACGCCTCCTGATGGAGTGGGCCCAGCATCGGCCGGTTGACCACAATCTCCGCGCACGTCAGGCCGCGCCCGCCGAGGGCTGCCCGCCGCCGCTATGCCGGCGGTTGCGTGCCTGCCACCCTGGTCAGCCGCAGCACCTTGGTCAGGACCTCCGGTGCCGGCGCGCCGTCCCAGGTGACCACGTTCTTGACGGACCCGTCGGAGTACGACACCCGCAGGGCGTGCCGGAACTTGTCACAGCACCAGCGCACCGGCGGATAGTAGGTCTCGAGCGCGCGGAAGTCCGGCGTGCCGGCGAGAGCCAGGGCCGACACCGCATCCGGGTGGCTGTTGGTGGTGTCGACGACCCACAGCCGAACCAAGCCGGCGATGCCGCCGCTGCGGGCCAGGTCGATCTGCTGGGCGACTGGAGCTGCCGGTGGGCCGGCCGCCACCGCCGGCGTCGGTGCCGCGGTCAGGGCGGCGGCAACGAGAGCGACCAGCAGGGTCAGGGTCGCCGCGATCCGCTTGACCGGGAGGGATACGTGTCGCATGTGGCCTCCATCGATGGGGCTGCGCCGCCGAGGGGACGGTTGGGACCCATGCTAGGCGGGACCCGGCGGACTTTCTGCCCGCCCGGGTGCATCGCCGGCCCGGTGGTTCGTCCCGATCCGGCGAACGGTCAGGTGGCCAGGGTCCTCGCCGATGTCGCCGAGTCGCCGAGTGCCGCCCTCCCGCCGGCGCGGCGAGCTCACGGTGAACGGCGCCCGGCTCGACCACCACAACGCGCAGGTGTTGGGCATGACGTGCCCGGTCCTGGAGCAGCTCTGGGACGCGCCCAGCGACCTGTGCCGGGTCACCATGATGGAGGACGACACCACCGGGGAGCAGCGATGATCTCCTGGCTCTGGCTCGCCTGCGGGGCGGTCCTGCTGCCGTTCACCCTGCTGCAGACCACCATCGCGCCGGCCAGCTGGCTCGCGCCGCTACTCCTGCTGCGGTTCAGCCGGACGGTCCGGGCACGGTGGGCCGTGCCGGCGCTGATGGTGGTCGGCGGGGTCGCCACGTACGTCAGTTTCCGCGGCGCACTGCCGGCCGATCAGATGCTGATCGCGGCGGCCGGCGGGGCGGCGCTCACCCCGCTCCCCTATGCCGTGGACCGGCTGGCGCACGGCCGGCTCGGTGGTCTGGGCGGAGGCGGCGGCGTACGAGTTCGTCGAGGACCGGGCGGCCCTGCTCGACCGGGCCCGGGCGGTGGCCTGGGCGGAACGTATCTACCTGCAGATCGGTGTGGTGGAGCTGCTGCCCCGGGAGACTTCGCCGGGCGTGGAGATCCGCGCGGTGCTGATCGACCCGTTGGGCGAGGTGCGCTGGGATTACCTCAAGGCCACCACGCCGTTGGGCGACGGCAACGTACCCGGACCTGGGGTGCTGCCCATCGTGGACACTCCGTACGGCCGGCTGTCGACGGTCATCTGCTTCGACGCCGCCTTTCCGGGGATGATCCGGCAGGCCGGCCGGGCCGGGGTCGACATCCTGCTGGTGCCGTCCAGCGACTGGGAGCAGGTCACCGACGCGCTGGCGCAGCAGGCCGTGCTGCGCGCGGTGGAGAACGGCGTCAGCGTGGTCCGCCCGGCGCGCAGCGGCACCTCGATCGCGGTCGACTATCACGGTCGGGTGCTCGGCCGGGACGCCGGTTGGTTCACCGGTGACCCGCGCACCACCGAGCAGACGATGACGGTCTCCGCACCGGTCAGCGGGGTGCGGACGCCGTACGCGCGGTTCACCGGGGACGCACTGGGTTGGCTGTCGGTGGCCGGCCTGCTGGTCAGCGCCGCGAT
>DASVVF010000775.1:0-12745 GCA_036386695.1 Catenuloplanes sp.
ACTGCTGCCACCCGGTCGGGCGGGCTCCGGCCAGTCGGAACCGCCCGCCGCCTCCACCGTTGCCACGCCACCGGACCCTGGCGCTCCGGGCCTTCCCGCCATTCCAGGCTGTCGGGCCATTCCAGGCTGTCCGGCCATTCCAGGCTGTCCGGCTGCCCGCGCCGGGCCGGACGGTCCGGGCGCCGCTGTCGCCCCGGGCGCCGCTGCCTGTGCCGGCGCACCGGCTCCTCCCGACATCCCGACCGGTCCCGACGCCCCGGCCACTCCGGCCGTTCCTGTCGGGCCGGCCGTTCCTGTCGGGGCGGCCGTTCCTGTCGGGGCGGCCGGTCCTGTCGGGGCGGCCGGTCCGGACACGGCGGGCGGGGGGTTTGCCGGGCGGGAGCCGGACATCGGCGGCCCGCCACCCGGAGCCGGCCCCGGAGCGCCACCGCTGACCGTGGAACCCTCCCCGGCCACCTCGCAGCGGATCTGCCACCGACCGCCGAGCACCTCGTAGATCGCCTCGACCAGCACCTCCGGCTGGTTGGTCAACGCCCGGGCATGGAACGCATGCCGGAACGTCAACACCAGCGTCTGGCCGTCCACATCACGAACCGTCGCCTCGCGCGCCCAGGCCGCCACCTTCGGGCTCTTGCGCCGGACCAGCCCGAGGATCTCGGTGTCCCAGACCTGCCGTACCGCCGCGGCGTCCAGCGCGCCGGGGACGGTCGTGCCCGGCCGCTCCGGCTCGGGTGTGGCCGGATCGGGCAGCACCGAGCCGGGCACCGGTTCACGGGGGGCCGGACCAGCGGATGGGCTCCCGATCGGCGCCGGATCAGCCCCCGCGTCTCCTGTGGTCGTTGGCCGGGCCGGCTCGGCCGGACCGAACTGGTTCGGCGACCCGGACCGATTCCCCGACCCGGATGCGCCGGGCGCCCCGGCGGGTGCCAACGCCGCGACGGGTTCCCCCACCCCGGCGGCTTCCCGCGCGCCGGCGGGGCGCTGAGGACCGGCGGACGCCTGAGGACCGGCGGACGACTGAGGACCGGCGGACGACTGAGGACTGGCGGACGACTGAGGACCCGCGGACGACTGGGGACCGGCGGACGAGTCGGCCCGTGCGGGCGACGGGGCCCGGTCCGGGTGCGGGGCGGCAGGCGACGGCGGCGGCGGCGCAACGGCGGCCGCAGGCGCTGGTCGTACCTCCTGGTCCTGGTGGGGGGGCACCGAGCCGGCGGCGGCCGACGGCGGCTCGCCACCAGCCAACGTCAGCCGACGCTCCATCCGCTCCAGGCGCTGCAGCAGCGCGCCGGTCGAGTCCTCGGCGCCGGGCAGCAGCATCCGCGCGGTGACCAGTTCCAGCAGCAGCCGCGGGGCGGTGGTGCCACGCATCTCCACGAGGCCGTTGTGGGTGATGTCGGCGCACCGCGACAGCGTCGCCGGTCCCAACCGGGCCGACTGCGCGGCCATCCGCTCGATCTGGTCGGCCGGGCCGTCGATCAGGCCCTTGCTCGCGGCGTCCGGCACCTGCTGTAACACGATCAGGTCACGCAGCCGCTCCAAGAGGTCGGCGGCGAACCGGCGAGGGTCGTGGCCGGCCTCCGCGACCCGGTCGACCGTCGCGTACGCCGCGGCGCCGTCACCCGCGGCCAGCGCGTCGCACATCTCGTCGATCAGCGCGGCGTCCGTGACCCCCAGCAACGCGACCGCCCGGGAGTAGCTGACCCCTTCCGGGCCGGCACCGGCGATCAGCTGGTCCAGCAGCGAGAGGGTGTCCCGGGCGCTGCCACCGCCGGCGCGCACGATCAGCGGGAACACCGACGACTCCACCGCGACGTCCTCGGCCTGGCAGAGCTGCTCCAGGTACGGTCGCAGCACGCCCGGGGGGATCAACCGGAACGGGTAGTGATGGGTACGGGACCGGATGGTGCCGAGCACCTTTTCCGGCTCGGTCGTCGCGAAGATGAACTTCACGTAGTCGGGTGGCTCCTCCACCAGCTTCAACAGCGCGTTGAAGCCGGCCGGCGAGACCATGTGCGCCTCGTCGATCACATAGATCTTGTAGCGGCTGCTGGCTGGCGCGAAGAACGCCTTTTCCCGCAGGTCACGGGCATCGTCCACACCGCCGTGGCTGGCGGCGTCGATCTCGATGACGTCGATGGAGCCGGTGCCGTCGGTGGCCAGGGACCGGCACGACGCGCACTGCCCGCACGGCTCCGGTGTCGGGCCCTGCTCGCAGTTGAGCGACCGGGCCAGGATCCGCGCGCTACTGGTCTTGCCGCACCCCCGAGGGCCGGAGAACAGGTACGCATGGTGCAGCCGGCCGCTGCGCAGCGCCTGCGACAGCGGCTCGGTGACGTGTTCCTGCCCGATCACCTCGGCGAAGGTGCGCGGTCGGTACTTGCGGTAGAGCGCCAGTGCCACGCTTCCCGCCTCCTCTCGACCGCGCCATTGTCCGCCTGCGGACCGACAGGACCAAGGCGCGGGGTGTACGAGGGCAGCAAAGACCCCTCGTGCACCCGCCAGAGCCCGCTTATCCTTGCTGCCTTCCGGCCCTGGGGAGGTTCACGAGATAACGCCGCACGAGGGGCGCCGCCCAGTCTACCTGGTGCCGGTACGGTGGACCCGGGGTGGGCTGAACCACAGCCACGAGGCGGTCTGTATCGTGTCCTACGGAGGATTCGCCTAGTGGCCTAGGGCGCACGCTTGGAAAGCGTGTTGGGATAAAACCCTCACGAGTTCGAATCTCGTATCCTCCGCCACCTGACCAGCACCGCAGCAAGGGCCGGCCCCCAGGGGGACCGGCCCTCTCGCTATTTCGTCTCAGTACCGACCTGGGCCGGGTTCCCGAGGGCCCTGCGCCGGGCTCAGCGGCCGCGCTCGGGCCGGGCGCCCGCCTCAACTGCCCGAGTCGGTGACCCACTTGCCGTCCGGGCCCACCGTCACCGCGAACGACTGCCGATCGCCGTCGGAGAAGTCGATCATGCAGCGGTACGTACCGGCTCCGTTAGCGGTCACCTCGGCCGGCGTGCACGTCGCCGCGGTCGCGGTGGCCTTGGTGGCGCCGCTGCTGAAGTCCCCGTTCTTGACGATCGACTTCTCCAGGTACGCGCTGTTGATGGTGGTGCCGGACGCTGCGTTGATGGCCAGGACGATGCCGAAGATGGCAACCCAACCGATGGCCAGGGTCGCGGCGAACGCGATCCAGTAGCGGCTGGTGGATGCTCCGACGGCGCGCGCCTTGGCGGAGCGCCGTGCCGCCGAGATCGCCCCCAGCAGCCCGAAGAAGAACGTGAAGGCGACGACCGGCACGACCGACGGCGCCGATCCCGGCCCCGATGCGGTCGACGGGAACTCGGCGCCCGGTTCGGGGTAATGCACCGGCTGATGCGCGTACTGCGGAGCCTGTTGTCCCAGCGCCTCGGCCTGGTAGGGGCCGGACTGCGCGGAGGATGGCCCGCTCGGCGACGGGTTCGCGCCTCCGGGCGGATACGGGAGTGGCGGGGGCGAATCGGGCGAAACAGAGCCGGCCGACGGTTGCGTACTCATACTGTCCCCATTCGTTGAGTTGCCTTGACTGGGTCGTCGCTTGTTGTCGGTGTCTCATCGGTCCGAAAGCCGGCCGACTGAGGGATGCGTCACCCTTGAGCGGCGCGGATGTGGGGAGCGGCGCCGGGCCCGGCGCGGTGGCCGGGCTCAGGTCGGGAACGCCCGACCGGCGGGGCGCACGGCGGGGCTACCCCGGCCGGCCGGGGCGGTGTGTCAGACGAGGCCGGCGTCGTGGACCAGCAGCGCGACCTGGACCCGGCTGTTGAGTTCCAGCTTGGTGAGCAGCCGGGACACGTGCGCCTTGACGGTGGCCACGCTCATGAACAGTTCGGCGGAGATCTCCGCGTTCGACCTGCCCTGGCCGAGGGCGAGGGCAACCTCGTGCTCCCGCTGGCTGAGCCGGCCGAGGAGCAGCAGGGAACGCTGCCGGCGGGCCCCGGCGGCGCCGGGGGCCCCGATTCCCGCCACGTGCGCGATCAGTTGTCGGGTGACGGTCGGGGAGAGCGTGGCCTCGCCCACCGCGACCCGGCGGATGGCCTGCAGGATCTCCACCGGTGGGGTGTCCTTGAGCAGGAATCCGCTGGCCCCGGCGCGCAGCGCGTTCAACACGTACTCGTCGGCGTCGAAGGTGGTCAGGACGATGACCTCCGGCGCGCCGGGCTGCCGGCGTAGCGCCTCGGTGGCGGCCAGGCCGTCGAGCCGGGGCATCCGGATGTCCATCAGCACCACATCGGGTCGGTGAGCGGCCACCGCGGCCGGCACCTCGCTGCCGTCGGCCGCCTCGCCGACCACCCGAACGTCGTCGGCGCCGGACAGGATCATCGTCAGGCCGGCCCGGACCAGCGGGTCGTCGTCGACGACCAGCACCCGGATCGGCTCTGTCACGTCGGCCACGGAAGCCAGGCCGTCAGCAGGAACTCGCCGGTGCCGGTACGCCCGTACGCCAGGCGCCCACCGGCGAGGGTCGCCCGCTCGGCCAGGCCGACCAGCCCGGTGCCGGTGCCCGGGATGCCGGCGGTCGGCGGCCGCTCCACCGGCATCGCGTTACTGACGGCGATGGTGAGGCCGGACGCGGGCGAACCCGCCACCCGTACCGTCGTGGTCGCCGCCGGGGCGTGCTTGCGGGCGTTGGTCAGTCCCTCCTGGACGATCCGGTACGCGGTCCGCCCGGTGCCGGCCGGCACCGCTGCCGGATCGATCCGCAGGTCGAGGCGAACCTGCATGCCGGCGGCCTGCGATTCCTGGACGAGTGCGGCAAGCGCGTCGAGGGTGGGTTGTGGACGCTCCGGCCCGTCGCCGGCGCTGTCGTCGCGCAGCACCCCGATCACCTCGCGCAGATCCTGCAGCGCCTGGTGGGCGCTGGCCCGGATCACCCCGGCGGCCCGGGCGACCTCGGCGGCCGGCGAGTCGGGCCGGATCTCCAGCGCCCCGGCGTGCAGGCTGACCAGCGAGATCCGGTGGGCGAGAACGTCGTGCATCTCGCGGGCGATCCGGGCCCGTTCCAGCACTCTGGCCTGGCCGACCCGGAGCAACTGCTCGGACTCGGCACGTCGGGCCCGGTCCCGCAGCGACACCACCAGTTGCCGGCGGGCCCGGACGAACATCCCCCAGATCAGCACCAGCAGGTACACCACGACGGTCCAGACGACCGTTTCCAGGAACGACGCGGCTTTGTCCGGGCGGATCACCGCGCCCACGCACGAGCCCAGCACGTAGCCGGTGGCCACCGCGCCGGCGATCAGGAACCGTCGGTGCACCGCCACCGAGAACACGATGATCAGTAGAGGGGTGATGGCGCAGAGGGAGAACAGGGTCAGGGGCAGCGCCGCCACCGCCAGACCGACCGGCCAGCGACGCCGGCACCACAGGGCCGCCGCCACGAGCAGGCTCGCCACCAGATCGGTCCAGAGCAACCATTCGGGACCGCCGGCATTACCGACGAAGACGGTCGGCCTGGGCCGGAAGAGATCAATCGCACTGAGTACGGCGAGTGTCACCGACAGCGTGAAGCAGACCGTGTCGATGAGCCAGTCCCGGGTGGACCGGCGGACCGGGCGGGCCCGCTCGTCCTGGTCGTCCTGGTCGTCCAGGTCGACCGTCAAGGCGCCCGGCAGCAGCCAGCGGTATTCCGGCACCGCCATCCCGCTCATGATCACCATGCTAGGCGACCCGACCGCGCACCGGTACCGACCAAAGTCGCAATGACCGCTAGACCTTGGTTCGGCGGCATGAACCGTTGGCCGACGCGGGCGGTGGGCCGGCGCGAGCACGCTGTGACGCATGATCACGGTGGAAAACCTCAGCAAAAGGTACGGCCCCCACCCGGCCGTCGACGACGTCTCGTTCACCTGCGAGCCCGGCACGGTCACCGGTTTCCTCGGCCCCAACGGTGCCGGCAAGTCCACCACCATGCGGATGATCTGCGGCTTGACACCCCCGTCAGCCGGCACCGCGACCGTGGTGGGTGTGCCGTACCGGCGCCTGGCCAACCCGGGCCGCCGGATCGGAATTCTGCTCGACGCGTCGGCGCAGCACGCCGGGCGTACCGGGCGGGAGGTGCTCACGCTGGCCGCCCTCACGATGGGCGTCGACCGGCGCCGGGTGGCCGCGTGCCTGGACCAGGTCGGCCTGAACGCGACCGCGGCGAAGCGCCGGGTCCGGGCCTACTCGTTGGGCATGCGGCAACGACTCGGCCTGGCCCATGCCCTGCTCGGCGATCCCGAGGTGCTGATCCTGGACGAGCCCGCCAACGGGCTGGACCCGGAGGGCATCTTCTGGATGCGCGGACTGCTGCGTGACTTCGCCGACGGCGGCGGCACGGTCCTGCTCTCCTCGCACCTGCTGCGGGAGGTGGAGGCGGTCGCCGACCAGTTGGTGGTGATCGGCGGCGGCCGGGTGGTGGCCCGGGGCGACAAGACGCAGTTGCTGGCCGGCTCCGGGGTGGTGGTCCGCGGCCGTGATCCGCTCGCGCTGAGCCGGGCGCTGGACGACGCGGGCCTCGCGGGCACCCCGACGACCGACGGCGCCCTGACCGTCCAGGCCGACGCCGAAGCGGTCGGGCAGGCCGCCGCGAACGCCGGTGTCGTGCTGCTGGAGTTGCGGCCGGCCGGCAGCGGCGGCCTCGAGCAGATGTTCCTCTCCCTGACCGCCGGCGACACCGTGAGAAAGGCCGTCAAATGACCACCACGACCCGTCCCAACCCGCGTGCCGGCACCACCACGCCACACCGGGCGGATCCGGGGCCGCCCCGGTCCACCAGGGTGTCGTTGGTTCGGCTGACCGCGGTGGAACTGCGCAAGCTGGCCGACACCCGGGCCGGCTGGTGGCTGCTGCTCATCATCGGTCTGACCGCCGCGGCCACGGTGGCGATCCTGCTCCTGGCCGGCGAGCCCGCCGAGCAGACGTTCGCCGATTTCTTCGGCTTCGGTCTGCTGCCGGCCAGCGTGCTGCTGCCCGTGCTGGGCATCCTGTCGATGACAAGTGAGTGGTCCCAACGGACCGCCCTGACCACGTTCGCGCTGGTGCCGGCGCGGGGGCGGGTACTCGTCGCCAAGGTGGCCGCCGCGGTCCTGGTCGCCATCGCCGTCACGGCGGTCACCCTTGGTACGGCCGCCATCGGCAACCTGATCGCGATAGCGATGGACGGCAACGGCGCCTGGAAAATCGAGGCGGTCACCGTCGGGCAGGCGGCGTTGGGCCAGGTCATCTACGTACTGATGGGTTCGGCCTTCGGCGCTCTGCTGCTCAACTCGCCGCTGGCGATCGTGTTGTACTTCGCGCTGCCGACGGTGTGGACGTTCCTCGGCGAATTGGTCAAATGGTTGCGCACCGCCGCGCAGTGGCTGGATATCAACACCACCGCGTTGGTGTTGGAGAACCCCGGCGTGACCGGCGGACAGTGGGCCCGGCTGGCGGTCTCGGTCGCGTTCTGGGTGCTGCTGCCGCTCGCGCTCGGGACGGTCCGGGTGCTGCGGAAAGAGATCTCCTGATCCGGCGGGCGCCGTGCGGGCCGGAGGAAGGTGGGCACCAGACACGGGGCTGGTGCCCACCCGCCAGGGTCGGTCGAGTCGTCCGACGATTTCACCCGCCGCCATCGCCAGGGCGCTACGGACCACTCATGAAGGGGGTTGTGAAATGCGGGCGGCGCGGGGAGATCAGTACGCAGCCCCATCGGCCGCGCCGACACCCCCCGCGGGCGCCGTCAAGGTAAAACACATTTGTTTAGACGATGGACTATCACGTCAGCGTGCAGTCCCATTGATTGCATCACCCGATGTGCCGTTTCCGGCACTGACAGAATCCGGTACCCAACCGGAGGCCGTCAGTGGTGTCGGTGGCTTACAACTCCCGCCACTGCCACCGAGCTCCCCGCCACGCGTCGGCGAGGATCATCGCTGATGCCATACCAGGGCACTGCTGCACCCTTGAACGACCCTCCGGGCCGCCCACCTGCGCCTCGACCTCCCATAGGGAGCCGTCGGTGCGGACATACACGTCACGGCGCGCTAGCCGCGCGCCCCCGTTCCACCAGTGCCGCTCGAGTCTCACCCACCTACCATAGAGCAGACGTTCGAGAACGCACCTTGCGCCGATTCGTTGAACCGCACGCCAACCGGCCAGCTCTTGAACGTCCGTTCGGATGAGGTCACGCTCAGCCGTTCACGCAGCGCACACGCTCCATCACGGAAGATGGGCGCCCATTCGGCGGCCGGCTGGCCGCGAGTCGGCCATCGGCGGACCCCCGGCGCGGAGAACGCCACCGGCTCGTGCCAGCCTTATTGACTGACGGTTGCATGTGGACTACTCACAGTGGTCGGCCGCCATCGGCACCCGGACGCCGGCTCCCCACCGATCTTCAGCGTTCCCCGGCCGGTCGGCCGAGTCCCACTCCGGCGGGTGAATCATCACGCTCCGACACCGTCCCCGCGCAGGGAGTGGTTAACACCGCCAGCATCGGAAATCCCGGCCGTACCGATACGCCCGATCGCTCGTTCACCGCGGTAATGACGCTTATGACACGGACTCCGCATTCGATCAGCCTCCTGGCGGGAGCCCCATGACGCAGCGTCCGATGCGGCTCACGGTCGCCCACCACCCGCCACGGCAGGCGTCGACCTAACCGATCGACCCGAAAAGGTCGTACGAGACGTCCCGCACGTTGGTGGTCTGGAAGTAGGGACACGTCGCCATACTGTTTGCCGAGCCGCCGGCACGCTGCCAGGGCCCACGAACGTGCGCGTCCGACAGCGGCCAGATGCGATCGCAGATGAGATGCACCCTGAACTGGCCGGTGCCACCCTGGCAGTACGCACTTCCGGTCAAGGCGTCCATCAGGCCGGCGTTGCAACCGGTCGGCAGGCCAGCATGGGCCGTGCCGACACCCTGGAACACCAGCGAACTCGCGGCGAGGAGTCCCACGACGACCGTTCGCCTCAGTAGTGTGGACCGATTCTTCATGACTTCCCCTTCGGTGGGCATGGGCTCTCGGCCGGCAGCAAGGTGGGCAGTGCGCGCGTCCGGTTGGTGAATACGCGCGTCGCCGTCCACTGGCCACCGACATCGGTGATGACCTCCATGACGCCATCCGGAGCTGCCCCTGTCGAGGACCGTCGGCAAGCCCACTGCGCAGGTGAGCAAGGGACCGGCCGGCTCCGGCACGCGGGGCGGGGCGGGGCGGTCCGTGGCGGCGCGTCGCGGTAGTTGACCGGAGTGGATCGAGCGGCTGGTGGAGATCAACCGCAGCGTTCACCATTCTTTCCGGTCGCCGTGGTGACATACTCATCGACGGACTTCCACGACCTCTGGAACTGATCGGCGTACACCGGACTCACGACGTCGTCGATCACTGTAGAGTCGGCCTTGGCGGCCGAAGCCGCGATTCCTTCGATGACCGTACGGAAGTCGTCGGCGATCTCGTCGGGTGCGTACGTCAGCTGCCGATTACCGATGTCGGCGATCTTCTTGGCCGCCTTGCGAAGTTCCACGGGGTTCAACGGCTTACCACCCAAGGCCTGGAGGACCATTAAATGGTAGATCTTGGTGTGGGTTGAGAAGGAATACAACTCGTGACAGATCACACCCGGGGGCGCGGCCCTGGCAGTGGCCGTCGACGATGTGCCGGGGTCCGGATTCGAAACCGACGGGGAGACCGCGGCGGACGCTGGCGGCTTGCCCGCCGGGCTCGCACAGGCGGTCGGGATCAGCATCGCGAGGGAAGCCGCGCAGAGCAGTGGCCGGAGCCAAAGCCGCATCCTGGGGCCACAGAAGACGCCTGCGCGCAAGAACCACACGACCGGCAACCTAGCGGGACGCCCTACACAAACCCCGTACGCCGCCGACCTGGTCCGCGCACCTGGCGGGTCGGTTTCGCCGGAGGATGCATGGCGCCGCCCGGCACGCCGACCCGCCGGGCGAGCGCCGCCCCTGCTCACCCCCCGGGGCGATGCCCACCTCGCGATACCCCACCTCACAGTTGCCCCCCGGCCAGCTCAGGCCCCCGGTCGAGGTTCGGCTGGTGCCTTGACGAGTTTGAGCCCGATCACGGCGCCGACGATGCCGGTCAGCAAGAGCACCTTGATGGGGGTGACGGCTTCGTGGCCGGTCGCCATGGCGTAGGCGACGGTGAGGGCCGCGCCGGTGCCCGTCCAGATCGCGTAGGCGGTGCTGATGGGGATGTGCCTGGCCGCGTAGCCGAGGGTAGCCATGCTCAGCAGGAGTCCGACGGCGAAGATCGCCGTGGGCACAGGGCGGCCGAACCCCTCGCTGCGGCCGAGGGCGGTCGCCCACACGGCTTCGAGCACAGCGCTGACGAGAAGAGAGACCCAGGGCATCAGCTCACCGCCTTCAGTCCGACGACGCATCCGATGAGCACGGCCAGCAGGGCCGCGCGGGTGAGGGTGAGTCTTTCCTCTTTACGCAGTACGGCGAGCACGACGGTCAGGACGGCGCCGATACCGACCCAGACGGCGTAGGCGGTCCCGGTGGGCAGGCTGCGCATCGCGTAGGCCAGCCCCACCATGCTCAGGACGAGCGTGACGGCGAACAGCGTCGTCGGCTTAGGTTTCCTGAGCCCTTCGGACGCGCCGAGGGCCGTCGCCCAGACCGCTTCGAGTAGTCCGGACACGACGAGCACCGTCCAGGCCATCGCTACCCCCACCTCGTTTCCGCACGACTGTACGGCTACAGGTATAGCAGGTTTCCGTACGACTGTGCGACTATTTGGTCGTGCCCCGAGTCCTGGACGCCGCCGCGCGTGACACAGCCGTCATCCAAGCCGCCTGGCACGTGATCGCCCGGGAAGGCATCGCCGCCCTGACCGTGCGCCGCGTCGCCGCACAAGCGGGACTCGCTCCCAGCTCGCTGCGCTACACGTTCCCCACCCAGGCCGTGGTCCGCGAGCGGGCGATCACCGCGGTCTCCCGACACCTGAGCGAACGAATAGCCGCACTTCCCGACGACCCCACGGCACGAGCGTGGGCCCGAGCGGCCCTTCTCGAACTTCTACCACTCGACCAGCAGCGCAGCCTGGAAATGGAGGTCTTCCTCGCCCTGGGCATGGCAGCCATGACCGACGACACCCTCCTGCCGCTCTGGCACCAGGCCGACGCCGTCGTGCGGAAGGTCTGCTCCGAGGCCATCACCGCGGCCGGCGGCGAACCCTCAGGCGTGCATGTCGATCGCCTTCACGCCCTCATCGACGGTCTCGCCTTCCACCTCCTCGTCCGTGACCGGACGCGGGGACACGACTGGGCTGAGCAAGTCGTCGACCGCGAACTGAGATCCTTCGGCGAAGGCGCGTAACGCGTGCACCGCGCGGGAAGGGAGCCGCCGTCTGCGCCTATCGGCAGGACACCCGTCGCAGCCACTCGTCACTGACCACCTGGACGACCCACCCGTGTTCCCACGGTGTTCCCAGCAGGCGGAGGATCGACCGAAAGCAGGGCCGCTGACCCGAGTCTTGCCAGGTCAACGGCCCTGTGAACGATGGCGGTGGTGAAGGGATTTGAACCCTTGGAGGGCTTGCACCCTCACACGCTTTCGAGGCGTGCTCCTTAGGCCGCTCGGACACACCACCGCCGAGTAGGTTACCGGATCGTCTCCGGCACCGTTGTGGCGGCATGCCCGCGCGTCGCACACCCGTCAGCCCAGCGCGGCGGGCGCGCCTGGCAGGATCAACCGCATGAGTACGCACATCGGCGCGCAGCCGGGGGAGATCGCCGAACGGGTTCTGATGCCGGGTGACCCGCTGCGGGCGAAATGGATCGCGGAGACGTACCTGGAGAACGCCACCTGCTACACCACGGTGCGCGGGATGCTCGGCTTCACCGGCCTGTACCAGGGCGTCGCGGTGTCGGTCCAGGGCTCCGGGATGGGGATGCCGTCGGCGTCGATCTACACCCACGAGCTGATCAACGAGTACGGCGTGACGACCCTGATCCGGGTGGGGTCCTGCGGGGCTCTCAGTGACGACCTGCGGCTGCGTGACCTCGTCGCGGCGATCGGTGCGGCGACCGACTCGAACATGAACCGGGTCCGCTTCGACGGGTTGATCGACTACGCGCCGGTGGCCGACTTCGGGCTGCTGCGTACCGCTGTGGCGGTGGCCGAGCGGCGCGGCATCGCGATGCGGGTGGGCCCGGTGCTGTCCGCGGACGCCTTCTACACCGACCGCCCGGACCTGTACGACATGCTGGCCGACTACGGCGTCCTCGCGGTGGAGATGGAGTCGGCGGCGCTCTACACCATCGCGGCGCGGTACCGGGCCCGCGCGCTGACCCTGTTGACGGTCAGCGACCACATCAAACGTGGCGACAAGGCGAGCGCCCACGACCGCGAGCAGACCTTCGACCAGATGGTGGAGATCGCCCTGGACGCCGCCATCGGCTGATCGCCGCTGCGGGTTATCCACAGGCTGGCCGGTTATCCGTTGTCCACAGGCTGGTCGGTTATCCACAGGTAGGTGGATAACCGGTGGGATCACCCGACGGGTGGGTCCGGCGGCGCCCGGAAGAAGGCGCGGAGCAGGTCGGCGCACTCGGGTTCCAGGACTCCGGGGTAGACCTCCGGGCGGTGGGTGAGCCGGCGGTCGCGCACCACGTCCCAGAGCGAGCCGACCGCCCCGGTCTTCGGCTCCCATGCCCCGAACACCAGGGTGGCGACCCGCGCCAGCACGAGCGCGCCGGCGCACATGGTGCAGGGCTCAAGGGTCACCACGAGG
>DASVVF010000776.1:0-2330 GCA_036386695.1 Catenuloplanes sp.
GGCGACCGGCGCCAACGGAGCTGACGGCGCCAAGGGCGACGCCGGAGCCGACGGCGCGTACGGCGCGTACGGCGCCGACGGAGCCACAGGCGCGACCGGAGCCGACGGAGCCACCGGTGCCACCGGCGCAACCGGAGCCAAGGGCGACAAGGGCGACGCCGGCACCAACGGAGCCGACGGAGCCACAGGTGCCACCGGGGCGACCGGGGCGACCGGGGCGACCGGGGCGACCGGCGCCAACGGAGCTGACGGCGCCAAGGGCGACGCCGGAGCCGACGGCGCAACCGGCGCAACCGGGGCAACCGGGGCAACCGGGGCAACCGGCGCCAACGGAGCCGACGGTGCCACGGGCGCCACCGGGGCCGACGGCCTGTCCGCTTTCGAGCAGTGGCGGCTGGTGGACGGCAACGCCGACAAGACCGTCAATGAGTTCCTCGCCTCATTGGTCGGCGCGACCGGCGCTGTCGGGCCGATGGGCCCGCTGGGTCCGCAGGGGCAGCAGGGTCTTGCAGGGGACAAGGGCGACACCGGAGCCGCCGGTGCTGACGGTCTCAACGGCGACGATGGCGCTGCGGGTGCGACGGGCCCGGCCGGTGAGGCCGGCGCCGCGGGTGCGGCCGGTCCGAACGGTGCCGCGGGCGCGGACGGCGCGAAGGGCGACACCGGAGACACCGGTCCCGCCGGCCCGGCTGGCGCGAAGGGCGACACCGGAGACACCGGTCCCGCCGGCCCGGCTGGCGCGAAGGGCGACACCGGAGACACCGGGCCGGCCGGCCCGGCGGGTGCGGACAGCACTGTTGCTGGACCGAAGGGCGACACCGGAGACACCGGCCCGGCCGGCCCGACGGGTGGGGACAGCACGGTCGCCGGACCGAAGGGCGACACCGGAGACACCGGCCCGGCGGGTCCCGCAGGCCCGACGGGCCAGGCCGGCCCGGCTGGCCCGGCTGGCTCCACGTACACGCCTACGGTCGTCCTGAGGTCCAGCGCGGCGACGCCGCTGCCGAGGAATTCGACGATCACGTTCACGCCGACCTGCACCACCGGCAAGGTTGTCGGTGGCGGCGCCAGCACGTCGGGGGCGCAACCCCGGATCACCAGCTCGTTCCCGTCGAGCGCCACCACGTGGTCGGTGACCGTGACCAACGAGTCGACCAATTCTGACTCGTCGGTGACTCCGTACGCGGTGTGCCTCAGCTAGTTCGGCAGCGGGTCAGGAACACAGCAGGAGGGGGACTTCGGGTCCCCCTCCTGCTTCTGGCTGGGGGCACCCCTCTCGTGCGAGCCGCCCGGCGGTGGAATCCGGCGGCGGCCTACCGGTCGCGCGGGTCGGTCCCGGCGCCGGGGAGAGCCAGCAGTCGTAGGGCGTCCGGTACGCAGGTGACCGTCACGGGGAGCGGGTACGTCCGCTCCCCGTCGGCGTACCCGGTGATGCCCCGATCCCCCGCCCCGTCGACGGCCAGCCGGATCTCCCGGGCCCGGTAGGTGTTCACCAGCGGGTGCCGCACGTGCGTGCCGCGGTAGATCCGCGGCTTTATCCGGACGAGAGTCGTCCGGTTGAGCCGACCGGCGACGACCAGGTCCAGCAGCCCGTCGGTCGGGTCGGCCGCCGGGCAGATCCGCATCCCACCGCCGTAGCTGGCGGTGTTGCCCACCGCGACCAGGACCGACTCCGCCTCCTGCGGCACCCCGTCGAGGTGCAGCGTGTACCGCCGGGGCCGCAGCCGGGCCAGCTCCCGCAGGATCGCCAGGTCGTAGCGACGCGGTCCGCGCGGCCACCGCATGTGGTTGGCCCGCTCGTTGACCACGGCGTCGAACCCGGCGGCCAGCACCGCGCCGAACCAACGGCTCGCGCCATCCGCACGCGTCATCCGGGCCAGATCGAATACCCGGATCGAGCCGGCCGCCAGGGCGGCGGCGATCGCGTCGACGGCGGCCAGCGGGGCGGCCGGACCGATCGTCTCGCGGACGAAGTCGTTGCCGGTGCCGGTGGGCACCACACCCAACGGCACCCGGGTACCCGCGACCGCTTGGAGTGCCAGGTGGACGGTGCCGTCGCCGCCGACCACGACCAGCGCGGCGACCCCGTCGGCGACCGCGGCCCGGCAGGCCACCTCCGCCTGCGCCCGGGTCACCGCGGACAGCACCTGGATGTCGTGGCCACCGGCAGCCAGCCGGTCGAGGACGGCCGGCAGCAGGCCATGCCAGCGGCCCACGCCGGCGCGGGGGTTGGCCAGCACCGCGACCGGGCCGGGCAACGGTGTGGCGGCAGGTGATGGGTTCACGGCGGGGACGCTACCGGGCGGGCGTACCAGGGGCGGTGGCGGAAG
>DASVVF010000777.1:0-5748 GCA_036386695.1 Catenuloplanes sp.
CAAGCGCTCGGTGGCCTTCTACCGCGACGTGCTCGGGTTCGCCGAGATCGACGGGGGCGAAGACAGCGCCGTACTGGCCTCCGGGGACACCCGGCTGGTGTTGCTGGCGGTTGCCGAGGAGGCGCCGGTCGACCGGCGGCCGGTACGACTGAACCTCGAAGTGGGCGATCTCGACCAGGCGTTCCGGGACCTCACCGGCAAGGGGATCACGTTCACCGGCCGGCCCGCCCCGGTCAACCGGGGCGGCAAGCTGGAGCTGTGGGAGGCGATGTTCCGTGACCCCGACGGCAACGACATCGCCCTGACCCAGTGGCGGGCGGTCAACTGAGCGGTGCGGGCGCCTGGCACCGCTCAGCCGCGGATCACCCGGCGGACGTGCAGGACGTACGCCCACACCAGGCCGAAAACCACCCCGAGGACGGTCAGGGACCAGTGCAGGACCCCAGCCAGGAGGAGGAGCCCCTGCAGGGCGGTGCCGGCATGCCACGCCCAGGCCCGACCCATCAGGCCGGCCAGCACCACCGCGATGCCGGCGAGCACGATGACCGCCGTGAGGGCGGCGCCGCTGAGCTCGCCACCGAGGACCCGGATCGGTTGGATGGCCAGCAGCAACACCAGCGCCTCGATCACCAGGGTGCCCGCTCCCATGCCACGGATGGCCCCGGCCGGGTTACGCAGCCCCGAGGGCCGCCGCGCCGTCGACGGACCCTCGCCCGCCCCGGCATGGTGCGGGTGGGCGGATTCCGGCGCGGCAACCGGGTCGTGCGGGGTCGGCTCCCCCGGGGCGGGGTTACCAGGCTGCGTTCCGCTCATCGTGGTTGGGCGCACGGCCCCCGGCTTCACCCGTGGGCGGTGAGCACCTGCCCCCTCTCCGGTTTCGCGACACAACGCTTCCGAGTATTGCGCCCGCCCGCCCGGCCAGGTGCGGATCTCATCGTTTCAACAGCCGCCGCGCATCGGCGACGGTCACCATCGAACCGGTGATGATCACCCCGACGCCGCTCAGGGCGACGTCGATGTTGGCCTCGGCCAGCGCGACGGCGACCTCGATGGCGGCGGGCATGTCCGGGGCCGCCTCCACCCGGTCCTCGCCGAACACCTCCGTGGCCAGGGTGGCCAGCGCGTCGACCGGCATCCCCCGCGGCGACGTGTTGCGGGTCACCACGACCGCGTCGACGACCGGCTCGAGCAGATCGAGCATCGCTTCGACGTCCTTGTCGGCCAGCACCGCGACCACGGCGATCAGCCGGTGGAAGGCGAACTCCTCGCCCAGGGCGGCGACCGTGGCGGCCATCCCGTGCGGGTTGTGCGCCCCGTCGAGCAGGACCGTGGGGGCGTTGCGGACCCGCTCCAACCGCCCCGGGGAACTGGTGCCGGCGAATCCTTCCCGCACCACGTCCGGGTCCAACTGCCTGGTCGCTCCGGCGCCCAGGAACCCCTCAACCGCGGCGAGCGCCACCGCGGCGTTCTGGGCCTGGAAGGCGCCGTGCAGGGGCAGGAACACCTCGTCGTACGTCCCACCCAGGCCCTGCAGCGACAACACCTGGCCGCCGACGGCGAGTTGGCGGCTTGCGACGCCGAACTCGACCCCCTCCCGGGCGATCGTGGCGCCGATCTCGCCGCAACGCTCCAGCAGCGGACCCGCCGCCTCGTCGGACTGCGCGGAGCTGATCACGGTGGCGCCCTTGTGGATGATCCCCGCCTTGGCCCAGGCGATCTCCTCCACGGTGTCGCCGAGCCATTCGGTGTGGTCGAGTCCGATCGGGGTGATCACGCAGACACCGGCCTGCAGCACGTTCGTGGCGTCCTCGGCGCCGCCCAGACCGACCTCCACCACCGCCACGTCGACCGGCGCGTCGGCGAACGTGGCGAAGGCCAGGGCCGTCGTGACGTCGAAATAGGTCAGCGGCTCGGCGGAACGACCGTCGACCAACGCCACGAGCGGGGCGAGCTCGCGGTACGTGGCGACGAAACGCTCCGCCGAGACCGGCTCGCCGTCGAGGCTGATCCGTTCGCGGACCGTCTGCAGGTGCGGGCTGGTGTAGCGCCCGGTGTGCAGGCCGTGGGCCCGCAACAGGCCGTCGATCATCCGCGCCGTCGACGTCTTGCCGTTGGTCCCGGTGAGGTGGATCGACGGGTACGCCCGCTGCGGCGCCCCGAGCACGTCGAGCAGGCTCCGGATGCGCTCGAGGTCGAAGACCATCCGGGTGTAGCCGCGGGCGTTGAGTTCCGCCTCGACCTCCGCGAACTCCCTGTCGTCGGTCATGCGGCCGGCAGTGCTTGCAGGGCCGCGGTGATCCGGGCCAGGTCCGCCTCGGCGGCGGCGAGCCGGTCCTTGATCTTCGACACCACCGGGTCCGGGGCCTTGGCGATGAAGGCGTCGTTGCCGAGCTTGGCCCGGCACTGCGCCGCCTCCTTCTCCGCGGCGGCCCGGTCCTTGGTCAACCGGGCCCGCTCGGCGGCCACGTCGATGGTGCCCCGGGTGTCGAAGTCGACCGTCACCGCGCCGGCGACCGCCAGGCTCGCCGTGGCGGTGAAGTCGGCCCCGGCCTCGTCCAACCGGGCCAGCGAACGGATCAGCGGTTCGTGCGCGGCGATACCGGCCCCCGCCAGTCCACCGAGCCGGGCGGTGACCCGCTGGCTGGGTCGCAGCCCCTGATCCGAACGGAACCGGCGGACCTCGGTCACCACCCGCTGCAGGGCCCCCACCTCGGCCTCCGCCGCGTTGTCGAGCCGGCCCGCGCCGACAGCGGGCCAGGCGGCAGTGACCACCGTCTCGGCACCGGTCAGGGCCGTCCACAGCTCCTCGGTGACGAACGGGATCACCGGGTGCAGCAGCCGCAGCAACTGGTCCAGCACGTGCCCCAGGACCCGCCGGGTCGCGTCGGCCGGCGGCCCACCAGCGGCGAGGACCGGCTTGGTCAGTTCGACGTACCAGTCGCAGACGTCGTCCCAGGCGAAGTGATAGAGGGTGTCGCAGACCTTGGCGAACTCGTACGTCTCGAACTGCCCGTCCACCTCGGCGGTGACGTGCTCCAGCCGGGACAGGATCCACCGGTCCACCGTGGACAGCCCGCCCGCCGGCGGCAGCTCACCGGCGACCGTCGCGCCGTTCATCAGCGCGAAGCGGGTGGCGTTCCACAGCTTGTTGCAGAAGTTGCGCGAGCCCTGACACCACTCCTCGCTCACCGGCACATCGGAGCCCGGGTTCGCGCCGCGGGCGAGGGTGAAGCGGGTGGCGTCGGCGCCGAACCGCTCGATCCAGTCCAGCGGGTCCACCACGTTGCCGAACGACTTCGACATCTTCTTCCCGTGCTGGTCGCGGACCATCCCGTGCAGCGCGACCACGTCGAACGGCTGACGGCCGTCCATCGCGTACAACCCGAACATCATCATCCGGGCGACCCAGAAGAACAGGATGTCGTAGCCGGTGACCAGGACGCTGGTGGGGTAGAACTTCGCCAGGTCGGCGGTCTGCTCGGGCCAACCCAGGGTGGAGAACGGCCACAACGCCGAGGAGAACCAGGTGTCGAGCACGTCCTCGTCCTGCCGCCAGCCGTCGCCGGTGGGGGGCTGCTCGTCGGGGCCGACGCAGATGACCTCACCGGCCGGGCCGTACCAGACCGGGATCCGGTGGCCCCACCACAGCTGCCGGGAGATGCACCAGTCGTGCATGTTGTCGACCCAGGCGAAGTAGCGCTTGGCCAACTCCGCCGGCTCGATCGCCACCCGCCCGTCGCGCACGGCGTCACCAGCGGCCTTGGCCAACGGCCCGGTGTTGACGAACCACTGCAACGACAGCCGGGGCTCCACCGTCGTACGACACCGGGAGCAGTGCCCCACCGCGTGCACGTACGGGCGCTTCTCCGCCACGATCCGCCCCTGCTCGCGCAGCGCCGCCACGATCGCCGGCCGGGCCTCGAAACGGTCCAGGCCCTGGAACGGCCCGGGCGCGGTGATCACCCCGCGCTCGTCCATCACGGTCAGGCTCGGCAACCCGTGCCGCTGGCCGATCTCGAAGTCGTTCGGGTCGTGCGCCGGGGTCACCTTCACCATGCCCGTACCGAACGCCGGGTCGACGTGCTCGTCACCGACGATCGGGATCCGCCGGCCGGTCAGCGGCAGGTCCACCTCGGTGCCGATGAGGTGCCGGTAGCGCTCGTCGTCGGGATGCACCGCGACGGCGGTGTCGCCGAGCATCGTCTCCGCCCGGGTGGTGGCCACCACGACGTCGTCGCTGTACCGGATCGAGATCAGCTCGCCGTCGTCATCGCTGTGTTCCACCTCGATGTCCGACAGCGCGGTGAGGCAGCGCGGGCACCAGTTGATGATGCGCTCCGCGCGGTAGATCAAGCCGTCGTCGTACAGCCGCTTGAAGATGGTCTGGACGGAGCGCGACAGCCCTTCGTCCATGGTGAAGCGCTCGCGGCTCCAGTCCACGGAGTCGCCCAGGCGCCGCATCTGGCCCAGGATCAGCCCCCCGGATTCGGCCTTCCACTGCCACACCCGTTGGACGAAGTCCTCCCGGCCGAGGTCATGGCGCGACATGCCGCGGCCGGCGAGCTGACGCTCGACGACGTTCTGGGTGGCGATACCCGCGTGGTCCATCCCGGGCAGCCACAGCGCCTCGTACCCCTGCATCCGCCGGCGGCGGACCAACGCGTCCATCAGCGTGTGCTCGAACGCGTGACCCATGTGCAGGGAGCCGGTCACGTTCGGCGGCGGGATGACGATGCAGAACGGTGGCTTGTCGCTGCTCGCGTCGGCCTTGAAGTACCCGGCAGCTACCCACTGCTCAGACCGTCGCTGCTCTACCTCGCCCGGCTGATACTGGCTGGCGAGGGTGCCGCTGGGGGCGCTGGCAGGGGTACGGGTCCGCGGAGTGTCGGTCACCCTACGAGTCTACGGAGGCCCCCGGTGCCGGCCACGCTCGCACCGGGTGCGGGGCGGCCGGCTTGCTAGGCTCGCCGACGACCGGCGGGCGGAGCCGCGGCCCGGGACGACGGCCCACGACGAGAGGTACGCACCGATGCCTGATGAGAGCCGTGACGGCCCCCTCACCGGGCAACCCGGTGACCCCGACGCCGCCGACCCCGCGGCGGAGTCGCAGGACGCGACCACCCCCGAACCGGGCACTGGCACTGCCGCAGCCGCCGATGCCTCAGCCGCCGCCGTAGCCCCAGCCGCCACCCCCGACGCCGCAGCAGCCACCGACGCCGCAGCCGACGCGGACGCCTCGCCCGCCACCCCCGACGCCTCAGCCACCACCGCCACCGACGCCTCAGCCGGCGACGCTCCGGGGGCGACCACACCGGTGCCGGGGCCGTCCCGTGGGCGCCAGGTCCTGCTGGGTGTGCTGGCGGCCGCCGGCCTGGCCGGCGCGGCCACCCTGGGCATCGCCGGGTGGCGCGTTTTCGACCAGAAGGACGCCACGCTCAGCATCCCGGACCAGGTGGTCGGTTTCCGGCGGGACGACAGCGAGCGGGCGCTGGCGACCGCCGACTACCTGCGCACGGCGCTGGAGGCGGCAGTCCCGCTCAATCAGGTGGTCGGCGCGGTCTACCAGGATCCCACCGACGCCCAGCGCAGCGTGTTGTTCTTCGGCGGGACGAAACTGTTGTGGAGCCCGCAGCGGGATCTGGACACCGTCCTCGACGTGGTGGCCGGCGAAGCCGGCAAGATCACGGACCAGCGGGAGGTGCCGCCCGGCGACCTGGATGGCGTGATGAAATGCGGCTCCACGACCAC